>CAXBHD010000019.1:0-23426 GCA_963975335.1 uncultured Devosia sp.
ACCGGCCGGGCCAGGGCAAAGGCCTGGTTGATCACATAGGGGAAATTCTCGTGCCAGATCGAGGGCACCACGACAAAGCGGGCCCGCGCCAGCACCGTATTGAGCTCATCACCCCACATGGGCCCGAGAAATTCGACATTGGTCAGGCCATATTGGCCGACAAGCGCCTGCAATTTCCCCATATCGGGGCCATTGCCAATGATCTTGATGGCAAAGCCGTCAATGGCGCGCGCCGCCTCGATCAGCCGGTCCACGCCTTTCTCATCGATCAGGCGCCCGAAGAAGAGGCCAAATGGCTCATAGACATCCAGCGGCTGCTGGGCCGCGGAGTCAAACGGATTGCGCAGTTTGGACCACGACACGGCCCGATCGGGCCAGAACTGCTGGGTTACCCCGGCCATGTAATCGCTGGAAAAGGTGAAGTGGTCGTAGCGGTCGTAAATGCCCAGGCCTTCATGGACATAGGCCTCGATGGCGCTCGCGACCGAGAGCGCGCGATTGTCCTTGCAGCACCGGTTGACCACCGCGCTGTAGAATTTCTTCCCCTGGCAATCCAGACAGATATGGCCGTGGTGGAAGAGCTTATAGTTCGGACAGATGTGCTTGTAGTCATTGAAGGTGGCAACCACCGGCACGCCGGCATCATAGGCAGCGTCGATGATCGACAGGCTAAGATGTACGTGGATGGCAAAGACATGCACGATATCGGGCTTGAACTGGGCGATGAGCTCGGCCATTCGCCGCTTCTTGTCGCGATCATAGATGGCCGCGGGCAGGTTCCGGAGCTTGCTCAGCACGCCGCCGCTGCTATAGGCCGGGGCCTGCATCAGCACCACATTGTCGGGCATGTCGGCCGCCGGGTCCCCCGTCGCCACCAAAAGCGTCTCATGGCCGTTCTTGCGCAGCACGCGGTCGGTCTCGTGGAAGAACACCTCCGCGCCGCCGGTTACTTCATACAGCTTATGGGCAAGCAGAATACGCAAAACCTGGTCCGCTCCGGTCAGGTCTTGAGCGGGCGAGAGGTGACATTGGCTGGGTCGTCATCCCGCGCCTCGCCCGCAAATATCGCCACATGCTGATCGACCACCGTGTCCCAGCTGAACTCGCGGCTCACGCGCTGGGCGGCAAGGCTTGCCCGCTCTTTCATCACTTCGGGATTATCGAGGGAAAACTGCAGCTGGCGACGCAGATCATCTTCGTCGCCGGACCGGAAATAGGTGCCGAACTCGGCCAGGCCATAGGTGTTCTGCGGAATGTCCGCACAGATCACCGGTGCGCCCAGATAGGTGGATTCAAGGATCACCGGCGACAGCCCCTCAATGGCCGAGGGCTGCACATAGGCATAGCAATTACGCATCAGCGCATGCACTTCCGCCCCATAGAGGAAGCCGGTAAAATTGATGCGCGGATCGCTGGTCGCCTTGATCTTGTCCTCATATTCCGACGGATTGGGCGATCCGCCGACAAGCACCAGCTTCTTGTCGGTCGACAGCTTTTCAAAGGCGGGAACGAGCCAGTGCAGGCCCTTGTCGGGAATGAACCGGCCGACAAAGAGGAAATATTGGCCCGCCTCAAGCCCCAGCCGGCCAAGCACCGCCTCGGCCTCGGGCTTGTAGTCGACATCGGCACCGAACGGAATGAAATCGTAGCGGCGCTTGAACTTCTCCTCGAAGGCGGCCCGCGCATAGATATTGTCGAAAATGACGGCATTATGCACCGTCGCCGTCAGAAACGAGGACAGGTAGAGATAGGCCTTGGCATACCAGGGCCATTTCTCGCGCTCCCAGTCCAGTCCGTCCTGGCTGAGATAGGTGCGCTTGCCAAACAACCGGAGCACGGCGCCAAAAATGCTGTTGCCGCCGTTCTGGATGTGAACCACATCGGCCCGATTATGCACGATGATATCCCAGGTCACCTTGGCTGAGTGCAGCAGCGTATCAAAGCCCGCCTTGGCCACCGTGCGAAACGATCGGACCTCGACACCGTCAATGACCGTATCGGCGCTATCTTCCATGCCCGGATAGAGCCGGTTATACGCGACCACATGGTGGCCGCGCTTTACCAGTCTGGGCAGCAGTTCCATGGCGAACTTGTCTGCTCCCGCACTACCCGATCGGGGAGGGAAGCTGCGAAAGCCGAACGCAGCGATCCGCAATTGCGCCGCCCCGCGGCTCATGCCGCCGGATCATAGGCTGGAGCGAAGGGCACGACATAGTCCGCATAATAGTCGCGCACATATTCCTTGAGCGAGACGCGCCAATCGCGCATCAGGTTGAGGTCGCGCAGGTTGAGCTTGTAATTGACCAGGCGCTCCGAGGGGGGGCGCGGCGCGAAATAGTCCTTGGCGAAATAGTCCGAACTGACCGCCTCGACCGCAACGTCATTCTCAAGCCCCAGGACCTTGACCAGTTCCTGTGCCACTTCAAAGCGGCCCGTCTCTCCGCCGCATACCATATTGTAGAGCCCGTAATATTCGGTCCCCAGCAGTGCGCGCAGATTGCGCGCGAAATCGATGGTATAGGTGGGCGTGCCCAGCTTGTCGTCGACGATTTTCAGCGTCTTGGCGCCAGCGGCAAGCTGCTTCATGATCTTGGAAACGAATTTCTTGTCCTTGGCCGGACCACCACCCATCATCCAGCCGGCGCGGCAGATGAAATACTTGCTGGCCCGGCGCTCGACCAGCAACTCGCCCATATACTTGCTGCGGGCATAGACGCCGAGCGGGTTTGGCGCGTCCCAATCGTCATACAGCTCCTTCTGACCGTCAAAGATGCCGGCCGTGGAGATATAGATCAGCGTCATGCCGTGGGCCTGAGCCAGCGTCGCCGCATGCTCTACCGAAAGTGTATTGGTGCGGTAGGCATCGTCCGGGTTGTTCTCGCAATATTCGAGATCGGTATGCGCACCCAGGTGAAACAGCACGTCGGGCTCGAAGGCTTCGACCGAAGTCTTGTAGGCATCGAAATCGCGGAAGTCACAGAAATCGAGCCAGGGCGCGTTGACATCCTTGTCGGTACACTTGACCGCAAAGCTCTCCGAAAAGACACGGTGCACGGCTTCGCCGAGCATACCACCGGAACCGGCAACATATACTTTTTTCATTGAATTCTTCCTGCCTAATACTGCCAGATTCAGCGCTGAAATTGTAGCGCCACATAACAGACGGTCGAAAATCTAGTAAATTTTGAAGTCTCGTCTATCCCAGTGGGCACCAATGCCCGCAACCTGACAACCAACGCAAATGCATGACTGGTCTGAAAAAAAACGACCGCATCTTTCAACTATGGTTAGCGCGCTCTACAGCCATGCACCCCGCTTACTGGCTTGCCAAAATCGACTTCAGATACTGGCCATAGGTGCTTTTCTTGAGCTCCTCTGCCAATAGGCCGAGCTGACGCTCCCCAATATAGCCCATGCGGAAGGCAATTTCTTCCGGACAGGCAATCTTGAAGCCCTGGCGCTTTTCCAGGGTGGCGACGAATTGTGCGGCCTCCAGCAGGCTGTCCGGCGTGCCGGTGTCGAGCCAGGCATAGCCGCGCCCCATCAGCTCGACGGAGAGCTGGCCCTGTTCGAGGTAGACGCCGTTGACGTCGGTGATCTCGAGCTCGCCCCGGGGCGACGGCTTGAGATTGGCCGCAATATCGACCACCTGCTCGTCGTAGAAATACAGGCCCGTCACCGCCCAGTTGGAGCGCGGCGATGCCGGCTTTTCCTCAATGCTGACGGCGCGCATCTGGCTGTCGAATTCGACCACGCCATAACGCTCCGGATCGGTGACGTGATAGGCAAAGACGCTGGCGCCCACGGCGCGCTGCACGCCGCCATGCATCAGCTGCGGCAGGCCGTGGCCATAGAAAATATTGTCGCCCAGCACCAGGGCGGAACGCCCGCCCGCGATGAAGTCGGCCCCGATGATGAAGGCCTCGGCCAGGCCATTGGGATGCTCCTGGGTCGCATAGCTGATCGAAATGCCCCATTGCGCCCCATCGCCGAGAAGCCGCTTGAAGCCTTCGCTGTCATGCGGCGTGGTAATGATGAGGATATCCGATATCCCGGCCAGCATCAGGGTGGTCAGCGGATAGTAGATCATCGGCTTGTCATAGACGGGCATCAACTGCTTGGAGACCGCCTTGGTGATCGGGTAGAGCCGCGTACCGCTCCCGCCTGCCAGGATAATGCCCTTCATGATCTGCTCTACTCCAAACGAAACTAGGGGAAGCGATTAGGCTTTGTTACTCAACAGCCGCTCGACGGTCGCTTGCGTGGAAACCTGCCACGCAGGCATGACAATGCCATGGATCTGGCCGAGCTTGTCGCCGTTCAGCCGCGAATTGGCCGGGCGGCGGGCGGGCGTGGGATAGTCGGCGGTCGTAATCCGCGTCACCGCCGCATTCGGGCCGCCGCGCTCACCGGAGGCGGCGAAAATGGCCTGGGCGAAATCGGCCCAGCTGGCCTGCCCGCTTCCCGTCAGGTGAAAAACCCCGCGCAAGCTGGCATCATCAGGCCGCTCGTGCAGGTTGCGCGCCACGCGCAGCACCGCATCGGCAATGTCGAGCGCCGAGGTGGGATTGCCGATCTGATCATCGACAACGCGCAGTTCCGGGCGCTCTGCCCCCACCCGCAGCATGGTCTTGAGGAAATTATTGCCAAAAGGCGAGTAGACCCAGGCCGTGCGCAGAATGGCATGGTCCGGCGTCGCTGCGGCCACGGCCTGCTCACCGGCCAGCTTGGTCGCGCCATAGACCCCCAATGGATTGGTCGGATCGCTCTCCACATAGGGCGACGGCTTGCTACCGTCATAGACATAGTCGGTCGACAGATGCACGACCGGCACCGACAGGCGGGCCGCCAGCTGTGCCACCGCACCCGGCCCGTCCGCATTGACCAGGCGCGCCGTTTCCGCATCGCTTTCGGCCTTGTCCACCGCCGTATAGGCGGCGGCCGAGACGATGACGTCAGGCCGGGCAGCGGCAATCGCTTCCAGGCCGCGCGCCGCATCGGCCAGATCAAATTCGGGACGCCCGACAGCGATCAGGGTGACGCCCTGCTGCGCTGCCCTTTCGCCCAGCGCCATGGCCACCTGGCCGCTCTTTCCCGTGACAACGATACGCATCAGCCGACCTTGACCTGTGGCAGCACACCCAGCCGTTCACCGGCATAGCGCGCACGCAACGGCTGCCACCACCAGCTATTCTGCAGATACCAGTCGACGGTCTTTTCAATACCGCTGTCGAAATCTTCCGCGGCACGCCAGCCCAGCTCGGTCTCAAGCTTGGTGGCGTCGATCGCATAGCGCGCATCGTGGCCGGGACGATCCGTAACGAAATGGATCAGGCTTTCGCGCGGCGTAGCAGCGGGTACCCGCTGATCGAGCACCGCGCAGATCCGCCGAACCACATCAATATTGCGCCGTTCGTTGCGGCCGCCCACATTATAGGTCTCCCCGATGCGGCCCCGCTCGATGATGATGTCGAGCGCCCGGGCATGGTCATCGACATAGAGCCAGTCGCGGATATTGTCGCCCTTGCCATAGACTGGCAGCTGCTTGCCATCGAGTGCATTGAGGATGGTCAGCGGGATAAGCTTTTCCGGGAAATGATACGGTCCGTAATTGTTCGAGCAGTTCGAGACCACGATGGGCATCTTGTAGGTGCGTGCCCAGGCCTTGGCCAGGTGATCCGAGGCCGCCTTGGAGGCCGAATAGGGCGAGCTGGGATCGTAGGGGGTTTCTTCGGTGAACAGGCCATCGGCGCCCAGCGAGCCGTAGACCTCGTCGGTGGAGACATGCAGGAAGCGGAAATCACCCTTCGCGCTGCCATCCAGCGTCTCGTAATAGGCGCGGGCCGCCTCAAGCAGCGTAAAACTGCCCATCACATTGGTCTGCACGAAGTCCTCGGCGCCGGTGATCGAGCGATCCACATGGCTTTCGGCGGCAAGATGCATCACCCGATCTGGACGGAAGCTCGCAAAGGCCTCGGCCATGGCCCGGCGGTCGCAGATATCGGCCTTGAGGAAGCGATGGCTGGGCTTGCCGTCGAGCAGCTTGAGGGATTCCAGATTGCCAGCATAGGTGAGCTTGTCGACGGAGAGGACCTCATACCCCTTGGACAGCACCAGATAACGCGCCAGGGCGCTGCCGATAAAGCCCGCTGAACCGGTAACCAGGACCCGCATCCTAATAGTCTCCGAAGGTGAAATAGGTCGGCAGATCTGCCAGCAGCGGCTGGCGGGTATCCTTGGGCGACAGCTGGGCCGGGTCTGCCAGTTCCGGCCAGTCCACGCCGATGGCCGGGTCGTTCCAAAGCACGCCCTTGTCGCAGGCGGCGTCATAATAGGCGGTCACCTTATAGGCCACGAGGCAGTCAGGCTCGAGCGTGCAAAAGCCGTGCAGGAAGCCTGCGGGAACCCAGAGCTGATTGCCCTTTTCTGCCGTCAGGCTCACCGCCGTCCATTTGCCGAAATTGGGCGATCCCTGCCGGATATCGACAGCGACGTCGAAAATCGAACCGGCCAGGCAGCGGATCAGCTTGCCCTGCGCCGAAGGCATGGATTGGAAATGCAGACCGCGCACCACGCCGGGAGCGCGGCTGAGGGACTGGTTTTCCTGCACAAATCCAACAGGCGCTATATTGGCACGAAACCAGTCATCCCGGAAAGTCTCCGAGAAATACCCACGATGATCACCATGACGGCTGGGCACTATTTCCACCACGCCGTCCAGTTCAGTCTTGATCGCTTCCATCGTACCCAAGCTCTTTGTGCGGCTGGCCCCGTCTGCGAAGCCAAATCACCGGTTTTCGCCAATCTACGACGACGAGGCTTTTATGTACCAGCCGATTATTCGGTTACCGCAAGGCGGCACTCGGCATGACGAAAAGACCGTCAATCCTCGGCACAATACTTCAGCATCAGACAGGTCTGACAAAATAACATCCAGATTAAATCTCGTCGAAGAACATATTTGGCAGTTACGAGGCGTTTCGGCTCTCATTTCAAAAATGATGCAAAGTTGACTTATTATGGCTTGGCTGCCGATATCTCCATTTGGCGAGATCGACCCCCAGCCGTTGCTCGGGATCGCCTGCTAGAATGAGTTGCCAAAAATTAGCATGCGAACAAGACCTTTTTTGTTCATCGGAACATTTGCATGGAACCCATGCATTGCCAGCGGAGCTGAAAGGGCCAGACCGGCGCGACGGGGACATTCGGCAACGCCAAGGCGCTCGCCGCATTTTCAGCTGAAGGGCGCTGTCAGGACGCAAACCATCCCCGCCTCGCCATTGGCCATGCGGCCGACTATGCTGCAGCACGCTGCTGCGCTAGCGCGCCGCGGGGCCACTGTCCAAGGCGGCCTAGTTCTCCTACGGGGCATTGATGTGGCCATTTGATCGATCCAGCAAAGACGCAGCCCCTGCCCGGCCGCAGCGCGTGCAGCTGAGCCGCCGCCCGGCGGTCATCTATGCCGTCGGGGACGTGCATGGATGTCTCGACGATCTCGCGCGCTTGCAGAGCCGTATCGTCCAAGATGCTGCCCGCTCTTCGGGAGAAAAACTGATCATCATGCTGGGCGACTATATCGACCGCGGGCCAAGATCGGCGCAGACGCTCGATTTCCTCATGGGCGCTGCGCCTGCCGGAATGCAGCGAATATGCCTGCGCGGCAACCACGAGGCTGCCTTTCTGCAAGTCTTGCAGCGTCCGGGCAGAAGCGATGACTGGTTGTCCTGGGGCGGCGGCGAAACGCTGCAATCCTATGGCATCGACGCCATCGCTTTCGCGCGGGCCTCAAGCCGATTGCGGGGCCAGATGCTGCATAGCAGCGTGCCGGAAGAGCATCGCCAGTTCATGCACGACCTGCCGCTCATGGTGACGATAGACAATCTTGCCTTCGTCCATGCCGGTATCCGGCCGGGCCTGCCGCTTGCGGCCCAGGAGGATGAGGACCTGCTCTGGATTCGCGAGCCCTTTCTGGGCACCGCGCACAAGCTGGGCATTCGCGTATTTCATGGCCACACCCCTGCCCTCGAGCCGGTCGTCCTGCCATACCGGGTTTGCGTCGACACCCTTGCCTATGGCGGCGGCACATTGACCGCAGCCCGAATCGACGCGCAGGGAGGCCTGACCTTCCTGCAATCTACCCCCTAGAGCACCGCCGGTCAGCGACCGGCAAAGTGCCACGATCGCTCGGCGCAAGAGCGCGACGGGCGGCCCGCCCGTCGCAAGGCCAGGGCCAGCGCGCCGGCGGCGAGAGCCTAGTCCTCGCTGTAATAGGAGTAATATTGCCCCTGATAGCCCTTGCTCGGGGCCGGTTGCTGCGTCATCGCCAGGACAATTGGCGCCGTCGGCTTCTTCGCCCGCTCGATCGAGTTGAGCGAGCGCAGAACTTCGCGCTGCGTCGTGCTCCCCCATCGCGTCACAAACACGATGGCATCGGCAAGCTGCATCACATAGGTCGCATCCACGACCACGCCGACCGGTGGCGTATCCAGAATGATGATGTCAAAGGCCGACTTGGCGGCCTTGACCAGCCGAAAGAATGTCTGGTTGGTCAGCAGATGCTCGGTCGGCACGTCGCTATGTCGTGTACCGACAATCAGGTGGACCTCCGACAGCGGGTCGCGAACCAGAATATTCGCCGGCACGTCCGAGGATTTTTCCGACCGCAGATAGTCAAACAACCCGCCCGAAGCGCTCACGTCGATATGCAGATGAAGCGAGGGCTTGCGCAGATCTGCGTCGATGATCAGCACCCTTTTGCCTGAGGCGCTATAGGTTCTGGCTAGCCCGACGGCCGTCGTGCTCTTGCCCTCTATCGGCACGGCCGAGGAGACGATGATGACCTTGGCATTATCCGCGCTGGCGTCTTCGGCTTTTGCCGTCTCCTGATCAATATGGACGCGCAGACGGCGCAGGCTTTCGGAAAATTGCGACAGCGGCGACGTGATGACCGCATCTGCGGCGCTGGTTGAAGCACTGCCATCGGGTCGCTTGCCCGGCTTCTGCAGCGGAATGCTGGTGGCAACCTCGCGCCGCGTCACCGCTTCAAGCTGATCCACGGAGACAAAGCCGCCGACATAATTCTCGACGATGAAAGCCAGCCCCGCGCCAACACCCAGGGCCAGCAGCGTGGCGATCGCAAAGATCAGCGGCGGATTGGGGAATGAAGGCGATCCGGGAACGGCGGCCGGCGAGACGACACGGCTATCGGCCACCTGCAGGTCGGCCTGGGCCCGCAGGTCGTTCACGCGGGCATTCAGCCGTTCGTAATTGGTGCGCGCCAGGCTGGAGGCCTGCTGCAGCTCGTAGATATTGGTCAGCACGTCGGGGGGCAGATCGCTGCCCAGGACGCTCTGCCGCAATTCGTCCCTGAGCTCGGCTGCCCGTTGCTGGTTATCGGCAATCTGCCCGCGGACTCCGTCGATTTCCTCCTGTGCCGTCTGTCTGAGGCGCGTGTCCAGCGCGCCGAGCTCTGCCCGCAGATCGACGGCTGCCGCGCCGGTGGGCGAGACGGATTCCAGCCGGCTCAGCAGTTCGGCGCGCTGCTCTTCGAGGCTGGCAATGGCATCGGACTGCAGCGAACTGGCCAACTCGTTATAGTTCATGGCCTGCAGATCTTCCGCGGCACTTTCCACCACCGAACTCAGCCGTGCCCGTTCCGATGTGGCGTCGGCGAATGCCTGCTGCAGGGCTGCGATATCCTGGCGGCCCGTCTCGGCAACGATGCGCTGCAGGTTATCGTCAAGAAAGGTGTCGAAGGCACTTTCGCTGCTGGCCAGGGCCGCGCTGGCCTCGGCAACCCGCGGCTCGAGCAGCGCCAGCACCCCCTCGACCGATTGCACCTTGGCCTGGACCTGGACCTGTATATAGGCCTCGGCCATGGCATTGGCGATCTTGGCCGCGGTCTCAGCAGAGGCCGCCCTGGCGCTCACGGCGATGAGATAGGTTAGTCCGCGACGCTGCACCGAAACCGCGTTGCGGAGCTTTCCCAGGACTTCGTTCAGCGCCTCTTCGCCGGTCGGCAGTTGCGGCTCGGCAATTCTGAAGAAAGCCAGTAATTGCTGGCGCAGGCCAATTTTGGGTGTGAATTCGGGGTCATTCAGCAGGTCGGCGTCCTGAATGACCTTGAGCAAGGTCGGCATGGTCTCGACGACCTCGACCTCGCTATCCACCCGGGCGCTATCGCCCGAATTGTAGGTTCCCTGGAGCGAACTCGGATCAAGGATATCCTTGGTCGAGGGGTCGACGAGTACCAGCGCCGAAGCCGTATAGTAAGGCTTGAGGGAGAAGACCAAGCCCGTCGTTGCTGCAAGCGTGGCGATCAGAACCAGGATCATTAGCCTGGCCCGGCGCCGCAGCACCCCAAGGATAGCCCTGACGTCTATGTCCTGCTCACCCATATCGAACCCCTGAAGGCCAGCACTCGCCGCCTCAGGCTAATCAGCAGAACGCTCGAGGCACAACAGCGTACGAGCGCAAGACACCATGCTCCCCCAGGAAAAAGCAACCCCGCAGAACAACATAGCTGCACGCCGGCCAGTGAACGGCCGCCCGTCTCAGCTCCAGCGCTTAGGATTGGTGCCCGAAATGGCGACCACCCGGTAGCCAGTTTCGGCGAACAGCTTGATGTCACCGGTCAGGTTGTCGAGGGTGAGGTCGCCGCGGTCAGTCTTGAGCACCAGCACCGCATGGTTTTCGCCACGCCGGGTCTTGACGAAGGCGATGCGCAGGGCGCTCGAGGGCAGCCCGGCCGCCATCAGGGCGTGGCGTTTGCTGATCACATAGCTCTTGCAGTCGCCGCTGGGCGGATTGACGCGCCACAATTGCAGTGCCGGCGAATCCAGTTTGGGCCGGATCGCGCGATTGACTCGCTGGTTGACCCGCTTGATCTCGGCCAGCATCGATTCCGTCAGCGCCACCTTGGAGGCGCCGCCCGGGCGGCACTCGTCGGGGTTGACGGCACAGAACATCTGGAAACTTGCCGGTCCCGCCGCGCTAACCCGCTCAAATGTGACAATGGAGCTGGGCAGGTTGGCCAAAGCGGCCCCGGCAGAGCCCGTGGCCATCAGCACACCCACCATCAATGATGCAACAAACCTGTTCATGGCTATCCCCTTGGGAAATCTCGATGTCCCAAGCCTTAGCCAGCCGCGATTGCGGCGCTCTCTAAAATACCGGTAAAATTTTAGGCAAATGCGATCCAATGGACCGCCCCAGGCTGCCGGCGCAGAGTTATCGATACCGGTTATGCGTAAAGCGCATAAGTAGAGCTACCGGCTAATCTTGACTCTTGTAAATTAACGGAATATTTACTTGGCCGACAATGGGTTAACGTGACCTGAGGGATACTATGAAAAACGTTCTCGCAATACTGTTCGCGACGACCGCACTTTCGCTTGTCGCTCTGCCGCATGCTTATGCTCAGGTTGCTCTTTCGGCAGCTGAAGAAGCGCAGATCGGGGCGCTTCCGGCGGCGCTGCAGACCGCCATCCGCGCCCGCGTGGCCGGCTTGACCCCTGCCCAGGTTCAGGCCGTCCTGAGCCTGCCGGCGGCGAGCATCGAGAAGCTGGCTGCATTGACTCCGGCGCAGTTCACTAACGTCGCCGCATTGCCTCCGGCCGCTTTGGCAAACGTGACCTCGCTGCCCCCCGCCAGCTTGACGGTGATGGCGGATCTGCCGCCCAATCAGTTGGCGGCGACCAGCACCCTGCCCGTCGCTCAGCTTGAAGTCGTGACCCAATTGCCTGTCGCCGAACGCACCGCCATCGTTTCGGCCGTCACCACTGTCAAGGCCGAAGCACTGGCCGGCAATGTTGCCAATGTTGCTGCCGCCATCACCACACTGAACACGGCCACATCAGTGCTGGGTGCGGGCAAGGCCGCTTTCGCCGTATCCGTTGCCCAGGATCTGCAAGCGGTCACCGCAGACGTCGCACCGACGTCAACCGTGCGCGGGGTCGCTGCGGCGACAATTACTGGGCTCACCCAGGTTGCCATCAGAGCCGGGGCAACTGAAGAACAGATTACCACGCTCGCCCAGGCAGCGACGACAACGCAGGCCCAGGCCACTGCCGTGTCCATCGGTGCCATTGACCTCGATGACCAGGGCAGCGGCACCAACGCTTGACCGTTTCTAGCCCCGCTATCCAGAAAGCCCTCTGACCGTGTCGGAGGGCTTTCTTGTTGGGGTATTGTCCTGCGCGCAGGATGTCTTCGCGCCACCGATCACACGCACAATGCGGGGTGAAATCGAACCGCCCATTCACCAGGTCAGTGCGCGACGCCGTTGGGTGCTGGTGCACGCTGGCAAGCCCTTTGCGTCCCAACCGGTCAAGCACATACTGCTCCCGCCGAGCAGGCGAGGCCTCGGCTCGGCCGGGCCGATCCGGGAGCACCCCTATTCCTGTGCCGGATAATCCGCCCGACGGCTACTGCCGGAGGCCTGACCTTGCGCCAGCCCGAGAATGGCGATCATCAGATAGGCATTGGCCTGCATTTCCAGACTGAAATCCACCACCGAATGCGCAGCCCCGACCGCCACCACGCCAATGCCTGCCAACAGGACGGCGGCGCCCGACGACGTGCGGAAATATTGCATGACGAGGCGCCCCAGGATGAGGCCAACGATCAGCACGGGCAATAAGCCGCCGATCACCCCCAGCTCCGAAATCAGCGACAGATAGGTCGAATGCGCCTTGTCGATCAGCACATCCGGGCTGAGCGGCGCGCCATAGAACATCGGAAATGCCAGCTCGAAGGCCCCGCCGCCAAAACCCAGCCACGGCCTTGTGGCGATCATCGTCCAGACCTGGGCATAGATCTCGTCGCGGCCACTGCTGCCCCCGCCCTCATAGACCAGCCGCTCGAGCAGCCCCTGCCCATAGCCCAGCAACATCGCCAGACCGAGCGCAGCGACCAGCAGCACGCCAAGCGCCAGCATCCACCGCGAACCGCGCATCCAGCGCAAGGTCAGCAGGCCGACCAGCGTCACCCCGATAACCGCAGCCAGAAACCCCATGCGCGACTGACTGGCCATCAGCGAAATCATGATGATCAACATGCCCCCCGCGATCGACAGGACGGAAACCGCCACTTCGCTCGGCAACAGGTTTCTCTCCCTCTTTGACAGGACAAGCCGCGCCAGCAGCGCCGCGCCCAGCGCCAGACCCATGGCCAGATAGGTGGCGTAGGAGTTCCGGTTCACAAAAGTGCCCGTCGCCACGCCGACATAGTATTTCTTGTCAAAGCCCAGCAGCGTGTCGTTGAGCTGGGTCAGTTGAAACAATCCGAAAGCAGCATGCAGCACGATGGCCCAGAAGATCGCGGTCAGCAGCCGCTTCGCCCGCCCTTCATTGGCCCCGGCCTGGCTCGCCAGAAAGAATACCAGCCCATAGCTGCACATACGGATGGCCATCAGCCAGCTCGAGCCTGGCGCCAGACTCAGATATCGTGCCGCAATGACGTCGCCAGCTTTGCTGACAAATGCAATTGGACCAAACCAGTCGCCCAGCGGCAGCATCTGCACCAGCAGCCAGCCAAGCAGCAGTCCCCACAATAGGCCGGGCAAAGCCAATCGATGTAGCGGAACGCGCAGCGATCCATGGCCGATCGCGGCATAGCCAAAATAGGCAAAGGTCACCAGACCGATCAGACAGCCGGAAATGGCCCAGAAGATCGGCGGATTGCTGCCAAGCGGAATGGGCGAAACCACCACAACCGCGACGATGAACCAGCCCAGAATGTCGTTTGCTGCCTTCATTGCCAGACCGTCCTCACTGTGTCGTCAGACGCCGAACATTGTCGAGAAACCGCATCTGTTGGTCCGATGGCAGGCGCTCGACAATGCTGATGATCCGCTCCGCCAGCGCGCCGCCACGATTGTAGCTTTGCGCCAGCCATTCCGACCCGCGGCCGGAGCGGGTGAGTGTGGCAATATCGCTGTCCAGCGCCAGCAGGGCATCGCTGTCCAGTTGTTCAAGGTGACGCGCCGCAACGATGGCGCGCGAGAGGGCCAACCATCCCTGCCCCGGCGCTGTCCATTGTGATCGCATCAGATTGACGCTGAGCGGCGCTGCCTCTCCGCGCGCCTCGGCGATCAGCGCCTGCACATAATAGGCCAGCGAATAGCTTGGCTCGACGGCTTCAACGGCGCGCGCAACCGCGCCGCAATGTTCCTGAAGGCTCTGCAGCCGTTCGGGCGGCAGGGTCGCCGCATCAAGGCTGTTGAGGGATTCATTGCAGGCATTCAGCACCAATAGCTTGGAGCGGTAGGACGGTCCGGGCGCGATGACCGCTTCGCTGAGCGAGTCGACCTTTCCTGGTGTCGTTACGCCCAGCCTGATCAGGGGCATGAGCTCGGCATAGACGGTGACCCCGGACGCTATCGCCAGCGCCAGGCCGCCGGCAGCAAGGGCCCATTGCAGGGGGCGGATCACCATCGCTCACTCCATGGCCACTGCGTCACATGCCGCCCCCTGAGCCTACCCAGTTTTCTTGACCAGCTCCAGCGCTTTGGCCTTGGGCCGAAGTGGCGAATATGCACGGGATGCGGCAACCCCGGGCCCGCCGCGCCACGCCCCTGCCACGGCTGCAGTGCCGAACCCCTTCGCACCGGTTACAAATATTCGCAAAATTTTGCGCGAATACCACGCGACCGACACTTCCCCTTGAGGAGACAGCGATTTCCCCCAAATAGTCAGCGATAATTACAATATCACCTATGCTTGGCGTGCAGGTGACAAGGTGCCAACTTTCTGACACAGTTAGGAAATTGTTAATCCACTATTCACTCGCGGAGAGACCCGAATGAATGAGCTGGCAGCCAGTTTTCAAGAGGCTGAGCATGTTTCCTTGCTCGCCGCAAATAGTTTAGGCGGCACCGATTACGAGTTCCATGGCACCGCGGATGCCGATACGGCCAGTCCGGCCGACCAGAATGGCCTGCGCATCCAGTGGCAGGACGGCGTGCCGGTCCCGCCGGAAATGACCCGCGCCCGCGCCAGGGCCCTGGTGGCCAAGCGCGCCATGGATATTGTCGGCGCATTTTCAGGGCTTGCAGCGCTCGCGCCATTGCTGTTGATCATTGCCTGCATCGTCCGGCTGACGGATGCGGGACCGGTCTTTTTCCGCCAGATCCGCACCGGGATTAACGGCACGCCGTTTTCCGTATTGAAGTTTCGCTCAATGTATCAGGATCGTGGCGATCTGACCGGTGTCCAGCAGACAACCCGCAATGACCACCGGGTCACCCCCATTGGCCGGTTCATTCGCAAGACCAGCATCGACGAACTGCCCCAGCTGTGGAATGTCCTGGTCGGGGAGATGTCGCTGGTTGGTCCGCGGCCGCATGTGCCCGGCATGCTCGCCGCTGGCATGGTCTATGAAGATCTCGCCCCCCATTACCACTTCCGCCACACCATGCGCCCCGGCCTGACCGGCTGGGCCCAGTGCAACGGCCTGCGCGGGCCGACGACGGAACGCCGCAAGGCGCTGAGCCGCGTTCACCATGACATCGCCTATGTCCAGAATTTTTCGATCCTGCTCGATATCAGGATCCTGTTTCGGACCCTGTTCCGCGAGCTTGTCAGCAGCAACGCCCACTAGTCTGCCAGCTTGATCGCCAAACGCCCTGTCGGCAAGCTGCCGCCCGTGCTGGTGCCACTTGGAGGGACGTGTTAGATCGGCGCAGTGCTGGAGACGCCGATTTGGATCACGATCCCTCAAGAATATCTTTCGTCACCAATGGCACCGCTGAAGCGGACGCGGCTGCCGTCCGGCTGCGGACGCGCTATGGCGACTTCTCCATCGACACGGCCGACGTGGTTGTGGCGCTGGGGGGCGATGGGCTCATGCTGCAAACCCTGCACCGGGTGATGAATGTCGGCGTGCCGGTCTATGGCATGAATTTTGGCTCCGTCGGCTTCCTTATGAATGCCTTTTCCGAGGATGATCTGCAGGAGCGCCTCGAGGTGGTGCAGCGCACCCGTATCTATCCATTGTCGATGCAGGTGCTCGACATCACCGGCGAAACCCGCACCGCTCTGGCCCTCAACGAAGTTTCGCTGTTCCGCTCGACTTATCAGGCGGCCAAGCTGCAGATCGTTGTCGATGGCGAGACCCGGCTGGAAGAGCTGATCTGCGATGGCGCCCTGCTTTCCACCCCCGCTGGCTCGACGGCCTATAACCTCTCCGCCCACGGTCCGATCCTGCCCATCGAGGCGCCCCTGCTGGCGCTCACGCCCATTTCGCCCTTCCGACCGCGGCGCTGGCGCGGCGCCATCCTCTCGAACCGGGCAGTGGTCAAGTTTGTCACGCGCGAAGCCGCCAAGCGCCCGGTCAGCGCCGTTGCCGACAATGTGGAATTCCAGAATGTGCTGGAAGTGACCGTGTTCGAGGATCGCTCGCACGGGGTCACCCTGCTGTTTGATCCGGGCACCAGCCTGGAGGAACGCGTGTTGAGCGAGCAGTTTCGCTATTAGGCAGCCGGCAGGGCCAGCGGCACTGCCGGGCCATTGAGCGACGCCGTCATGGCGGCATGTGTATCAAGCGCGAATGCCGTCATCACGCCGCGCGCCGCCTTGCGCGCCAGCACGATATTCTGCTCGCTGAGATAGGCAAAGGCTTCTTCCAGCTCCGGGGGAATGACGCCCTCATGTTCGGCGATCAGCTCCTCGGTCAGCGCTGTCACCACATAGTGCCGCGCGCCGGCATCGTCGGCCAGGTCGCTGGCGCGCGCATGCATCACCAGCCGCGCCAGCAGATTGCGCACGCCCGGACCCAGCCCGCAGCGCACCAGCAGCGCATTGAGGGCGGCCCGGCTACCCTTTTCCAGCAGGGTAAACACCTTGGCCCGCGGCGCCTGTGCCAGCTCGGCCAGGCAGTCGGCAAAGAACATCACATGCCCGGTGACCACGGCATGCAGCAATACGCGCGTATTGAGCCGCTCGCTCGCCACCAGTTCGGCAACATAGTCGGTACCCGACCTGCCCGCTTCGCGCTCGCCGATCGCCGACAGGGCGGTATCGCCGCTATCGCGCAGCACCCGCGCCAGCCGGTCACTGGCCAGGGCACCTTTGACCAGGCGGGTCTGGCGCAGGGCATCGCTCACCTTTTGCACCAGCAACAGGCGAGCGGGCGCACCGAGATCCTGCCGCGCCAGCAGGGCACCGCGCATGGCAGCATGATCCCCATAGTCTTGGGCCAGGCGATGCAGCAGCGCCGGCGCAATCTCGACATCGGGTCGGCGCAATAGGCGCAATGTCAGCTGGCAGTCATTTCGGGCGATCATGGCCGCGGCGAGGCGTGCGCTGATCTGGCTGCGCTGGCTGATCGATGCCAGCAGGGACAGGTCCAGCGTCTTGACCAGGCCGATCAGGTCGGCATCGATGAGCACCGGGGAATATTGCAGCACGGCGCGGGCAATGACCGCGCTGTCCTGCAGCAGCGCCAGGATAATCGGGCGTGGCGCCGCGCTGGAATGCAGCAGGCCATAGGCCAGTGCGGCGCGGACCTTGACGGAAGGGTCATCCAGAAAGCCGATCAGTGCCGCATAGAGTGCGGCATTTTCGTCGGCGGGACCGGTGTGGTTGAGATAGGCCAGGGCTGAAAGGTGCGCCGCGCTGCCACGCTCTTCGCTGTCGAGCGATTGAGAAAGTGACACGAACTCCTGATACGCAACCATACTGCCCTCCGCACACCGGCAGAGGCCACCCTAGGCGGGAAGGTTTAAGGAACGGTTCACCATAAGGCAGACGGCGTCAGGCCAGGCTAGAAGGCGCCTGCAACGAACCCGTAGACCTGTGACGCGGCGGCCCACATGCCGCCGACGAGCACCCAGCTGGCCAGCGCCAGACCCAGAATAGTCCAGCCGCGTGGCAGCCTGCCGATACTGGCTGCATGAGATGTTGTGGCGGTGCTTCGCAAGGCGCTCTCTCCTTGGCAATATTGACCAGGAACCGATGCCGACATTACGCGTCGACTTTGTTAAACGTTCCTAAATTCGGGGGGTTGCAATCGACCTGTGTCGGCCCCTGCCCAAATCAATGCTGCAGATGGTGAATCCTTCGTAAGTCAGCTCGCCCCTGCCACCCGGTGATCAGCGCGCATAAAGCTGGGTAAAGAATGCCCCGCCGTCACCGGCATCGGTCACCGTGGCGGGCGAAACGTCCACCTCATTCTTGAACAGGCCGGTAAACGACATATTGGCCGGCGAGAACCGCGATGGCAGGGCTGCCGGCGCCGCAGCGGGTGCGACCGCCGGCGCCGCGCCGACCATTTGCTGCGCGGCAAAGCTGGCATTGGTATCGCCCGCTTCGTGCTTGGACACCAGCACCCGGTAGACGTCCCTGATGGTTCGCGCCTGGCCGTTTGCGTAAAATATCCCGCGATTGGCCGAGGCCTGCTGCGGAAACAGATCGGCGGCAATCTGATCGGGGTTTTGCAGGCCCGCGGTGAACATCCGCTCGGCGCCCTGCGCCCCCAGGAAATGCGCGATATAGAGTTCACCAGCGCTGGGCATGCGGCCAAAGCGCCCCTGCAGATAGTCGCCATTGCTCTTGGTGAACGCGGCCGCCAGATCGGCAGCCATTTGCGGGTCCTCGCGCAGCTTGAGAATGCTGGCCTTTACCGCCGGATCGCGGACCACATAGTTCCCGCTGGCATTGCGCTCGATGCTTTGCGCATAGTCGCCATAGCCCAGCCGCGGCCCATCCTCCTTGAGCACCTGCAGCCAGGTGCCCTCGAGGAACTGGAACAGACCCACGGCCGACGAGGTCGCGGCTTTGGCCTGCGGGTTGAGGCTGCTCTCGCGCATGGCGGTTTGCAGCAGATAATCAAAGTCCACGCCGTTCCGGTCACCGGCGGCGGTCAGGACATAAGCCAGACTCTGTGGCACTGATATCGGCTGCACGCCCATGGGGCTGGCTCATCCTCCGGGAATCGACCGAGCCATATTAGCACCGCGCTTGGTTAACCTTGCGTTAACCATGCTGCCCCCTAGGCCGCCGGCGGCGACCATTGGCTCACAATCTCGCCAAGCGCCGGGCGTGGCCGGTCTTCTACCACCGTGCTGGCCGTGCCGATATTGACAAAGCCGACGAACCGCTCCCCTGCTCTGGCGCCCAGCATGGCCGACGCGGCCGGGTCAAAGGCATACCACTGGGTGACCCAGGACGCGGCAAAGCCCAGCGCAAAGGCGGCATGCTGGAGATTGAAGGCCACATTGCCCGCCGATAACAGCTGCTCGAATTCGGGCACTTTGGGATGCGGTTTGGGCGAGGAAATCACGCCGACCGTCAGCGGTGCCGGCAGGAAACGCCGCCTTTCGATATCCAGGCTGGCCTCATCGATATCGGGGCGGTTGCGGGCCGCGATCTCGGCCAGCGCCGCGCCTGCGCGGGCCCGGTCGTCTCCCGCGATCACCACCAGCCGCCAGGGCGTGATCTTGCCATGGTCCGGCACGCGCGTGGCAATGGTCAGGATCTGCTCGAGTTCCCGATCATTGGGTCCGGGCTCCTGCAGAAAGGCAAGGCCAACCGAGCGGCGGGTGAGCAGATAGTCGCGCAAAGCGGGTATGGCAGGCATGGACGCACTCCTTGTCGTTCCAGCAATAGTCAGTTTGCCGGGGCAGCGCCAGAACCCGGAAAAGCGTCACAATATCGCTGTCCGACATATTGCACTGTTTTCATCGTCCCGGCTCTGTGACACAGCTTTTCCGCATTCGATGATTATTGCGATACACCGATTCAGCGGCAGCAGGCACAGGAGACCAGATGCATTTGCGACAGAAAATGGCCCTGCTCGCTTTGGTTCTGGCAGGGTTTGCCGCCCCACTCCATGCGCTGCCGGTACGCGCGCAATCGGCTGGCACCGAAATGCCGCCCATGCCGCGCCCGCGCCCCGACGCCGTGCCAGCCCGCTCACCGTCCGTCGCCCCGGCGAGCCAGGCGACCGAGGCCATTGAAGCGGTTACCGCCATGCCTCAGCCGGTAACGTTGACGGCGCGGATCACCCCGGAAGGCGAGCCCATACCCGATGGCCTCGTCTGGCGCATTTTCGAAAGTACAGCCGCGCCCGATGGCGAAATGGTCTTGATGGCAAAATCCGATCAGGGCGTGGCCCAGATCGAACTGCCACCCGGAGAATATGTGGTCCATGCCGCCTATGGCCGGGCCCAGATCAGCGAGACCATGTCCGTCGTGCCGGGCCCCAATGCCTTCGACTTCGTTCTCGATGCCGGCGCTTTGCGGCTCAATTCGGCGGTCACGGGGGACATTCCCATTCCGCCCAGCATGCTCACCTTCGACATTTTTACCGGCGACAATGGCAACCGCACCATGGTGGCCGAGGGCCTGGTGCCCAATGACATAGTGACCCTGACCGCGGGCACCTATCACATCATTTCCCATTTCGGCTCGATCAATGCCGTGGTGCGGGCCGATCTGCGCATTGAACCGGGCCAGCTGACCGACGCCACCCTTTATCACCATGCCAGCCAGATCGCCTTCAAACTGGTATCCGAAGCGGGCGGCGAGGCCATTGCCGACGTCGAGTGGACCGTCAAGACTGCCGACGGCGAGACCATCTTCTCGGACCTGGGCGCCTTTCCCTCGACCGTGCTGGCCGAGGGCGATTACCTTGTCTTCGCCAAGCAGGGAGAACAGGTATTCAATCGTGACTTCCAGGTGAGCGCCGGCTCAGCCCGCGAAATCGAAGTCCTGACCACCGTCTATTAGCGCTATATCGGACAGCAGGGCTCAATGTGACGGTTTTGACCATTGAAGCCATCAACGCAAAAGCCCAGATTGGGCACTCAATCGGGGAACACAACATGCTTTCCAGCCCGTCGACCAAACGCCGCCTTAGCGCCCTGGCCGTGGCCCTTCTGCTCGGCGTCACTTTGCAGGCGGCCCCTGCAATGGCGCAAAAAACCAAGACCAAGCCGGCGCCGGTAGCAGCGGCGAGCGCTGAACCGACAACCACGGTCACGGTCGATATCCCCAGCATTGCTGCCCCCGATGCCAATGTCGATGAAGCGACCTTGCGCGCCATCTTTTCGGGCAACATCGTTGACCATGCCGAGGCGCTGGCCGGGCTCACCGCGAGCAGCATCACCATTCCCGAAATCACGCTCAACACCGCGGTCACGATCGACGGCGCGACCACTGACAGCAGCATGACCTTCGAGAATATCGTGCTCAGCAATGTTGTCGACGGGGTCGCCGAGACGGTGTCCATGTCCGGCACGGCCATGACCAGCGGCGAGGACATCAGCGGCACCTTCGGCGCCGTCTCCGCCAACCAGTTCGATATTGCCGGCCTGCTGGCGCTCTATGGCCTCGTCGATGGCGGGGGGCAGACCGCCATGAAGACCCTCTATACCGATTTCACCTTTGCCGGCGGCAGCTTTACCGCCCCCGAGGTCAGCTGCACCTTTGGCGCCGCCACCGCTGCTGAGTTCAAGGCCCGCCCGATCAACGCCTCCTTTGCCGAGATCATGGCCCTGAGCGAAGCGCTGGAGGCGGAGGCCGACACGCCGTCCCCGGAAACCCTGGGCAAGGCGCTGCACATCTATGCTGACATCCTGACCGCCTTTGAATCATCGCCGGTGGAATTCGAGGGCTTTGACTGCTCGGGCATCGAAGACGACGAGACCGTCGCCTTTTCGGTGGCCAGCATGACCATGGGCGGCATGAGCCCGGGCGTCTATCCCTCGATCGACATTACCGGCATGGATCTGGCGATCGGCGATGATGGCACAATCAGCATTGGCACGCTCAACTTCAAGCCGATCGATCTGTCGGCGCCCATTGCGGCTATCCAGGCAGCACCGGACGCGCTCGATGAAAGCTGGTTCGCTGCCAATGCCCGCGCCCTGATCCCTGCCTTTGCCGGCTTCTCCATCGCCGACGTGGCCATCGATATTCCCGACCCCGATCTTGAGGGCACCCGCATTGTCGCCGGGATCGGCAGCCTGGATCTGTCCCTGTCCGACTACGTCAACGGCATCCCGACAGCACTCGACTCCCGCGCCAGCAATGTCGTGCTTGAAATGCCCGAAACCACATCGGACGAACAGCTCCAGACCCTGATGGCCCTGGGCGTGACCTCGATCGATGCCGGTTTTGCCATCGACGCCCGCTGGAACCAGGACGCCAAGACCATAGCCATCAACGAAGTGTCCCTGACTGGGGCGGATCTGGCGACCATCACCCTGGCAGGCACGATCAACAATGCCACCGAAGCGCTGTTCAGCAGCGATGAGAGCATGATGATGGCGGCGGGCATGGGCCTGGCCCTGGGCGACCTCAAGCTCGACATCAGCGATGCCGGCCTGTCCGACATTATCATGACCATTGCCGCCGCCGAACAGGGCAGCGATCCCGACACGCTGCGGCCGGTCTTTGCCGGTCTTGCCGAAGGTAGCGTGATCGGCATGCTGGCCGGGTCGGCCGAGGCGCAAAAGGTCGGGGCTGCCGTCAGCGCCTTTGTCGCCGGCAAGGCCAGCAGCCTGTCCATTGCGGTGATGGCCAAGAACCTGCCGGGTCTGGGCATGCTCGATTTCATGGCAGCGGAACAGGACCCCACCAGCCTGTTGAGCAAGGTCACGATCGACGCGTCGAACTAGGCCGGCCGGGCCCCCTCCCGGGGGGCCCCGGGCAGAACCCTATGCAATGCTGGAGCCCTGGGCGGCCGCGACAGGCCACCAGGGCGGCGCTCAGATCTGGTGATACTGGCGATACCAGCGCACGAAGCTGGCGACGCCGGTTTCGATCGGCGTGCGTGGCAAGGCGCCGATCAACTGCTGCAGCAGGCTGGTATCGGCAGCCGTCTGCAGCGGGTCGCCCGCCTGGACGGGCAGCATGCGGCAGTCCGCCGGCATGTCCAGGGCACGCTCGATCGCCCGCACGAAATCCATCAGCTGTTCCGGATGGCCGCCGGCCAGATTGACCACCCGATAGGGCGCCACCGGCGACAGCGTATCGCCGGGCACCTGATCCCCCACGCCAGGCCGCAAGGGCAGTAGAAGGATAATGGCCTCGATCAGGTCATCAATATAGGTGAAGTCGCGCCGCATCGCGCCCTGCCCGTAAATATCGATCGGGCGCCCCTCGAGAATGGCGGCGACGAACTTGAACAGCGCCATGTCCGGACGGCCCCAGGGACCATAGACGGTAAAGAACCGCAACATGGTGGTGGGAACCCTAAAGAGATGGGCATAGGCATGCGCCATGGCCTCATTGCTCTTTTTGGTGGCGGCATAGAGCGAGATGGGCGCATCGGCCGCATCATGTTCGGAAAACGGCACCTTGATATTGCCGCCATAGACCGAGCTGGTCGAGGCGGCTAGAAAATGTCCCGGTTTGTGCGCCCGCACCGCTTCGAGCATATTGCCCGTGCCGACCAGGTTGGCGCTGATATAGCTTTGCGGC
>CAXBHD010000020.1:0-22620 GCA_963975335.1 uncultured Devosia sp.
ATTTCCAGCTCGTGCAGTCCGAGCGGACCAGCCTGGCCTCGGGCGATCGTCTTGGCCTGCGCATTGCGCCGGCCAAGATCCATCTCTTTGATCCCCAGACCGGGATCGCTCTTTAAGGTTTGCCCATGTCCCGCTACGCCCCTGTCCCCTTCCCCCAGGTCAAGCTCGAGGGCCAGTTCTGGCACGAGCGCCTCGATACCGTGCTCGACCGTACCGTTCCCAGCCAGCACAAGAAGCTGGGCGAATACGGCATTCTGGATTCGCTCAAGCTGCCCCAGCCGGCGCCGCCGCTGCGGTTTCCGCGCCATCCCAATGGCTTTACCGTCCAGGTCTTTTGGGACAGCGATGTCGGCAAATGGATCGAAGCGGCCAGCTATGCCCTGGCCCATCGCCGCAACGCCGATATCGAAGCCAAGATCGAAGCGGCGGTCGACGATCTCGAAAAGGCCCAGGCCGAAGACGGCTATCTCAACTGCTGGTATCTCGGGCGCGAGCCGGACAAGCGCTGGACCAATCTGCGCGACAATCACGAAATGTATAATGCCGGGCATCTGCTCGAGGGCGCGGTGGCCTATTTCCAGGTGACCGGGCGCCGGCGTTTCCTCGACGTGATGGAGCGCTATCTCGACCACATTTATGCAACCTTCGGCACCGGCCCGAACCAGCGGCGCGGCTATGACGGGCATGAGGAAATCGAGCTGGCGCTGATGAAGCTCTATTACCTCACCGGCGAGAGGAAGCACCTCGATTTTGCTGCCTATCTCATCAATGAACGCGGCCAGCAGCCGCCGCATTATTTCGATGTCGAACGCGAGCGGCGCGAGGCGGGCGAGAGCAAGCAGCCCTATGTCTTTGCCAATTACGAATATTCGCAAAGCCACAAGCCGGTGCGCGAGCAGGACAAGGTGGTCGGCCATGCCGTGCGCGCCATGTATCTTTATACCGCCATGGCCGACCTGGCCGCCGAAACCGGCGATGCGGCCCTCAAGCGCGCCTGCGAAGTGCTGTGGGACGATGTGATGGAGACCAAGATGTATGTGACGGCGGGCCTCGGCCCTTCGGCGCATAATGAGGGTTTCACCCACGATTTCGACCTGCCCAACCAGACTGCCTATGCGGAAACCTGCGCCTCGGTGGCGCTGATCTTTTGGGCGCAGCGCATGCTGCATCTCGAGCTCGACGGCAAATATGCCGACATTCTCGAGCTCGCCATGTTCAACGGCGCCCTTAGCGGGCTCAGCCGCGACGGCGAGCATTATTTCTACGCCAATCCGCTTGAAAGCGACGGCACCCCGACCCGCTGGGACTGGCATACCTGCCCCTGCTGCACCATGAATGTCAGCCGCCTCGTGGCCTCGGTCGGCGGCTATTTCCTCTCGGTGGCCGAGGACGGGGTGGCCTTCCACCTCTATGGCGGCATTGCCAGCGAGGTCGAGATTGGCGGGGTCAAGGTGGCCCTGCGCGAAGTGTCCAACTATCCCTGGTCGGGCGATATCGCCATCAGCGTCGATCCGGAAACGCCGGCCGCCTTCGATCTGGCCTTGCGCATCCCCGGCTGGTGCCAGGGCGCCAGGGTCCAGGTCAATGGCGCGGACGTCGACGTCGCCGCTGCGCAGCGCGGCTACCTCACCATAAGCCGCACCTGGCAGGCCGGCGATCGGGTGACCCTCGAACTGCCCATGCCGCCGACCCGGCTCTATGCCCATCCCGGCGTCATCATGGATGCCGGTCGCGTCGCCCTCAAGCGTGGCCCGCTGGTCTATTGCCTCGAAGAGGCCGACAATCCCGGCGGCCGGGTGCAGCGCCTCAAGCTGCCGCGGGACGCCACGCTGCGGGTCGAGCAGCGCGCCGACCTGTTCGATGGCATCGTGACGCTGGGGGCCGATGCGGTGGCAATCGATGAAGGCGACTGGAAAGACCTCTATCGCACCAGCCCCCCGACAGAAACCGCCGCCAAGCTCACCGCCATTCCCTATTATCTCTGGGCCAATCGCGGACAGGGCTCGATGGCGGTCTGGGTAGTGGAAGCAGCCGGCTGACGCCCATCGGGCACGGTCTGGCCGACTATCATGGGTCAGCCGCAGGTATTGCGTCGTGCCCGCGGCAATATCTGAATCGAGGTCCGGCCGCGGGACTCGCGGCTGGACGTCTTCGCCCATGCGCCGGAGACCTTGTCGGCAGGCCCATCCACCGCAAGGTGGACCGCATCAGCGCTGCGGGGACAATAGGGGAGCCGTGCCAGGCGCCGGCGCGGCCCTGGCTCGCAAGGGGCTCGGCTCTGGCAGATCATGGCTCCCAGGCGCCTGCGGGGCCGGGCTCTTACTTTGTCGAGCCAGTCTGGTTAGGGTGGTTTTGCAGGAACCACGCATAAGTGTCAGCGATCCCCTGCTCGAGGCCGATCCGGGGTGACCAGCCCAGGCTGCGGATGGCGCTGGCATCCATCAGCTTGCGCGGCGTGCCGTCCGGCTTGGTCGTGTCCCGCACGATTTCGCCCTGATAGCCCACCACCGAGGACACCAGGAGGGCCAGATCCAGAATGGAAATATCCTCGCCCGAGCCGACATTCACATGCTCATGGCCTGAATAGGTTTGCAGGAGGAATATCAGCGCATCGGCGCAATCGTCGGCGTGCAGAAATTCGCGCCTCGGCGTCCCGGATCCCCAGATCGTGACCGTATCGCTGCCGGCCAGCTTGGCCTCATGCGTCTTGCGGATCAGCGCCGGCAGGACATGGCTGGAGGTAAGATCAAAATTGTCCCCCGTGCCGTAAAGGTTGGTCGGCATGGCCGAAATATAGTCGCGGCCATATTGTTTGCGATAGGCTTGCGCCAGCTTGATTCCGGCAATCTTGGCAATGGCATACCACTCATTGGTTGGCTCGAGTGGGCCTGTCAGCAAGGCACTTTCCTGGATCGGCTGCGGTGCCATTTTGGGATAGATGCAGCTCGATCCCAGGAACAACATCCTGTCCACGCCAGCCTGGTGAGCGGCCTCGGTGATATTGGCTTCAATGATCAGATTGTCATAGAGGAACTCGGCCGGGCGCGTGTCGTTGGCCAGGATGCCGCCGACTTTCGCCGCGGCCATGATGATGGCGTCCGGGCGGGTCTCGGCGAGAAAATCCTCAACCTGCGACTGACGCTTGAGATCGACGCGATCGCGACCGGCGGTAATGACCTCGCATTCTTCCGACGCCAGGCGCCGCACCAGGGCGCTGCCGACCATGCCGCGATGGCCGGCGACCCAGACCTTCTTTCCCGCTAGGTCATACATTTCAGGCTTCCTTCATCACCATAGAGGTTTGCATGACCTTGAGGTCGGCCTGCACCATCTCCGCAGCCAATTGCTTGACAGTGATCGAAGGGCTCCAGCCCAACTGGCGTTTGGCCTTGCTCGCATCGCCCAGCAACAGGTCGACTTCCGTTGGACGGAAATAACGCGGGTCGATCGCCACCCGGACCTCGCCGGTGGCGCGATCAAGGCCGCGCTCTTCCAGACCACTGCCCTGCCAGTCGATCAAAATCCCGGCTTCTTCAAAGCTCCAGGTCACAAAGTCCCGTACCGGTGTGGTGACACCGGTGGCCAAGACATAATCGTCGGACTTGTCCTGCTGCAGCATGAGCCACATGCCCTCCACATATTCGCGCGCATGGCCCCAGTCGCGCTTGGCATCGAGGTTGCCCAGATACAGGCACTGCTGCTTGCCGAGCTTGATGGCCGCCACGGCCCGGGTGATCTTGCGCGTCACGAAGGTCTCGCCACGCAAGGGGCTTTCGTGGTTGAACAGGATGCCGTTGGAAGCATGCATGCCATAGGCCTCGCGATAGTTCACGACCATCCAGTAGGCATAAAGCTTGGCCACGGCATAGGGCGAGCGCGGATAGAAAGGCGTCGTTTCCCGCTGCGGCGTCTCCTGCACTAGGCCGTAGAGTTCCGAAGTGGAGGCCTGATAGAAGCGCGAAGTCTTTTCGAGGCCCAGAATCCGCATGGCTTCGAGGAGTCTCAGCACGCCGACACCGTCGGCATTGGCTGTGTATTCCGGCGTCTCAAAGGAAACCTGCACATGGCTCTGCGCGGCCAGGTTGTAGATCTCGTCGGGGCGCGTCTCCTGCATCACGCGGATCAGATTGGTGGAATCGGTCATGTCGCCATAGTGCAGGATAAGCTTGGGATCGGGCTCATGGGGATCCTGATAGATATCTTCGATGCGCCCCGTGTTGAATGAAGACGACCGCCGCTTGAGGCCATGAACCTCATAGCCCTTTTCCAGCAGCAGGCGCGCCAGATAGGCGCCGTCCTGGCCCGTTACGCCGGTAATCAAGGCTACTTTGGAATTCGACATGACTGATAACTCGAGACTTTGTGTGCGCTGGATACAGTGTCCTTTACCCCACTGCACCAGAAAAGGCAGCGCCTAATTCATCCGGAGATTGTGCAACCGCAAGCACGTGGCCCACGCCCCAATCACTATTGACCGGGTTCGCCGGTTCAACGCCAAGCCCAGGCGCCAGATGGGTGAATTCGCCTGCGCCAGACTGTCCCGATCCGGGTTGCGGTGATATGGACTGGCGCAAAGACAGAATCCATCCCTTGCCCAGAGCCCCCATGATCCATCTCGACAACGTCACGCTGGTTGCCTGTTCATCGGCCGAGCTGGAAGGGCATGTGCAGGCCCTTGACTATAGCCGCCGCGGCATTGCCTTTGGCGAGACGCTGCTGCTCGCGCACGAGGACCCGCGCCCCGGACAGGACCTTTACCGGTTCGAGACGGTGCGCCGGTTCACCGACGTTGCCGATTGGGGGCAGTTCATCGTCTTCGACCTGCACAAATATATCAGGACGCCCTTCATCCTGCTGGTCCATGCGGACGGCTTTGTCGTGCATCCGGAGAAATGGGACGACCAGTTCCTCAATTACGACTATATCGGCGCGCCCTGGCCGCTGCCCAG
The DNA here is from genome assembly GCA_963975335.1 of uncultured Devosia sp. GTDB lineage: Bacteria > Pseudomonadota > Alphaproteobacteria > Rhizobiales > Devosiaceae > Devosia. The sequence goes on from CAXBHD010000020.1 coordinate 4,950, forward strand.
GGACAACTATTCCTATCGCGATCACTACGGCAATATCATCCGGGTCGGCAACAGCGTCTCCCTGCGCAGCAAGCGCCTGCTCGAATTGCCCAGTCAGCTCGGGCTCGACTGGCAACAGGCCGATCACGGCGTCTTCCACGAAGACGGCTTTATCTGCGTGCAGCATCGGCATACCCTGCAGGCGCATGGCATCAATTTCCCGCCCCTGGACGTCGCCTGCCGTTTCGCGCGGGAACGGACGCTGCCGGAAAATCGCGATGTCGTCCCCTTCGCCTTTCACAAATGGCAGGGGCAGAACCGCGCCTATCCCAAATTTTCAAAGAATAGCAAGTTCTCGGCCAAGCTCGCCAAGGCCGCGAAACGTCTCTTGGGGGCGCGATAATGCCGAAGAAAATCGACTGTTTCCTGTTCTTCCAGGAACTCGATCTGCTCGAGATCCGGCTGCGCTATCTCTATGACGTCGTCGACCATTTCGTGATCATTGAGGCTGGTCAGGCCTTTAGCGGCAGGGCCAAGCCCTTCTTCTTCGAGCAGCATGCCGCGCGGTTCGCGCCGTTCGCCGACAAGATTGTCTATTTCAAGCTGGACGAATTCCACCGCAGTTTCGGCAGCGTCATCGACACCCTGCGCGCCAAGCGTGATCCGGTGAGCCGTAAGCTGCTCGACATCATGCAGGCGGATTCCCATGTCGATCGGAACGAGCTGCACTGGGTGCTCGAAGAATATCACCGCGAGTGCCTGTTCTATCCGCTGTCGCGGATCGCCGAACCGGACGACCTCATCCTGTTCTCGGACCTCGACGAGATCCCCTCGCGCAGCGCCATAACGATCGCCGAGAGCGTCGTCGCGCCGGGACAGGGCGCGAGCTTTGTCTGCGCCGAGTTCGACTATTTCGTGAACTGGCTCAAATTTGACGGCTGGCTGGGGCCATCAGCCAGCCTGTGGCAGGATGTTCAGGCAGGCTCGCTCAACGGGCTGCGGCAGCGTGTCCGATCGACCGACGACGCTGCCGGCACCAGGCGCATCGAGCACGGCGGTGCGCACTTCACCAGCTGCGGCGGCCTTGCGGCGGTTGAGCGGAAAGTGGAGAGCTGGGGGCACCAGGAGTTCAATACCACTCTCGTCAAGTCGAGGCTGCGGACCAATATCCGCTATGGGCGCGACGTCTTCTTCCGTGGCGGCAATGCCCTGACGCATGTCGACGTGGACGATTCCGACTATTTCGATGCCAAGCTGCGGGCCATTCTGCTCGATTATCCGCAGCTGATCGCGGCGGCACCCGAACAGGAGACACTGCTGTCGGCGCTGCTCTACCGGGTCGACCAGGCGCATTTCAAAGTGCTGCGGCTCATGCAGAAGGTAAAATCAGTGACGCGGGCCGTCTTGGCGCCACAGCGGGGCGGCGCCAAGCGCTAGAAGCGGCAAGCATGCTGCGGCGCCGGCTCCGGGTCAGCGCGCCCCATGTCCGGACAGGACCGTCTTGATCGTGCGAAACAGAATCTGCACGTCCAGATCGAATGAGAGATGCTTGATGTAATAGAGATCGTAAGCCAGTTTCTCGATCTCTTCTTCCGTCGTTGCCGCATAGCCGGATGTCACCTGCGCCCAGCCGGTGATACCGGGCAGGACGAGTGACCTGATGGCGGCCTTGGGCTCGGCCGCCTCGGTTGTCTGCGCCAGATATTCGGCGGCCGGCCGCGGCCCGATCAGGCTCATATCGCCGCGCAGGATGTTGAGCAGCTGGGGCAATTCGTCGAGGCGGGCCAGGCGGATCAGGCCGCAGCCCGGGATGATCCGCCGATCGTTTACCGTGGTCGGGGCGCCCTCGGCGTCATTGTACATGGTGCGGAACTTGTACATGCGGAACACGGCTTTGCCCAAGCCACGCCGGTCCTGGATGAAGATGACCGGTCCGCCATCCCGCAGGTAGATATAGGCCGCCACACAACCCGCTAGCGGCAGCGTCACCGGCAGGCTCAGGATCACCGCGGCAATGTCGAGAAAGCGTTTGAACCGGGCATAGGCGAGCTGGGTGGGGCTGTAGGAGATGTGCGAGATCTGAAACGACTTGACGTCGACGCGGCCGAGCTGAACTTCAATGGCCCGCGTCCAGGGCAGCACTTCGATATTGCTGAGATAGCACCGTTCCAGCAGGACCAGCCAGTCATGCGTGTGATGATGCGCTGGATCGATCAGCAGGAATTCGATGTCGCCCAGATCGTCCTCGGCACTGCTGATGATGGGCGGGCGCCCCGGCAGCTGGGTCTGCAACTGCTCGGCGCCCGGAAAGGCGGCGATGGCAAATTTGTCCTGCACCGAGCGGCTGAACTTCACATTGGCATAGGCCATCAGCAGAATCACATAGGGCAGCACGCTGGCAAAACCGGAATAGCTCAGCGGCAGCCGAATGGCCGAGAGGAAGCTGATGACGAACAGCGCCACGATGATGGTGACCGACAGGGCCGAGACCACAGGATAGGCATTGCGCCGAGCTGCGGAGAGCACGAGCGCCGAAACGACCGGGATGATGGCGATCATGGCGACGGTAACGCCGAAATTTCTCCAGTCGCTGCGGCCGGCGGTGATAAAAAACACGCCATAGATCAGGCCGCTGCCCAGTATGGCCAGCAGCACGGGAAGCATGAAAGCGCCAATGTCGCGCAGGTATTTGTGCTTGCGCGTTCTGCTGCCCTGTTCGGACACCTGATCGAGAGCGCTCGTGCCGCCCACCGCCAAACCTGCGGATGCCGTCTTGCGTGTCACCAATGCACCCCAGTTCGCATGTTATCGGTTCCGATCATCAGGACAGGACGCCAGAGGGGCGTCGGGCTTTAATCTGTATTCACAAATCCAAATCGCGGGAGCGCGGTAGACCGTCGCGATGCCGGTAGGGGTTCTGTCTATCGGTTGATCAGAAAGACGTCCACCTCGGCGTGCGAGCCGCGCCGATTTGTGGGCCGACCGCGCTTTAGCGGGCGAGGCGCTGGGAGACCCGCTCCAGCATCAGCCTGAAACTGCCCAGGCTGATCACCCTTATGCTGCCAAAGCGGCGCACGATGATAACGAACAGGGCAGCGTTCATCATCGTCATGCTGATCATGGTTGCCAGGGCGGCGCCGGTTTCGGACAGGACAGGGATGAGCAGAGAATTGAGGCCGACATTGACGATCCCGCTCACTATGGAGACGACGAAGACCGAGGTCTCCATATTGCCGGCAGTCAGGTAAATGGTCACGGGGCCGAACAGGGTATTGGCAAAAAAGAAGAGCGCATAGACGGTGATGACGTGCTTGGCGCCGTCGAAGGCGGGCGGCACGACGAGGTCCCAGCCCACCCAGGTAAAACCGATCATCGCCAGCGAGACCAGGGCCGTGATGGAGATGATGGCGGTCGATGCCATGGCATAGTCGGCATGGGCACGCGACTGGTCGTGGCTGACAAATTCGGAGATGCGCGGCAGGAGAAAGCTCGACACGACCACATAGGGGAAGGTGAAGAAGATCACAAATTGCAGCGAAAAGGCATAGGTCGCCAGGTGGTCCAGGCTGGTCAGCCGCTCCAGCATCAGCACGTCGACGCGCGAATTGAGCAGTGTGGCGATGGAGGCGCCCCCCAGAATGAAGGTGCTCTTGAGCCAGGGCCAGATGCGAAGCTGCGATGGTCCCGCGGGTAGCAGGTCTGCCCGCAGCTTCCGCAGACTCCACAGCAGCGTGAGAAATGTCGCCGCATGGGAGAGGGCCAGTAGCACCAGCAGCACATTGATGTTGAGCCATTGCGGCCGGAACAGCGCGAGGAAACCGACACCGACCACCAGCAGCATGCTGCGCAGCATGGTATCGGGCCAGGCGCCCTCATAGACCCGGTTCATTCCCGCGAGAATGGAGCCGGCAATGGCCGAGAAGGAGTAGAAGAAGACGATCACGGCCAGGCTCAGGGCTTCGTGTCCCCCCAGTGAGATCAGGCTGCCGGCGCTGGCCAGAAAGACCATGATTGCCAGCAGGGACAGCGCATTGGCCACCACGCTGAAAGTGATGATGCCCTTGCGTAGGCGGTGGTCCTGATTGCCCTTGGCGACCTCGCGCACCACCAGCAGCGGCAGACCGAGTTGTCCAATCAGCATCAGGACGCCGACCAGATTGAGAATATAGAAGTATTTGCCGAATTCTTCCGTCGTCAGGCCATGGGCCAGTACGAAGACGATGATCAGATTGGCAAACTTGCCGAAGACCGAGGCGAATATGTATTTGAGCGCATTAAGCATGGATATCGGCAATCGCCATCGTCATTCGCTGTCTCGGTAGGGCCGCCGGATGGTCCAGATAGCGCCCTGGCGCCGTGGTTTTGCGGGTCATCGCGCTCACAGGTAGACCGTATTGACGAAGAACAGGCCATTGCAGGCCAGCAGGTAGATGGGAACGACCCTCGCGTAGCCGACGCCCCACCGCATGATGACAAGCGCCGCCGGCAGGGATGACAGAGTCAGGACCCGCACGATGGCCTCACCGGCAATCGCGAGGTTTCCGGTGACGTAAAATCCCGACAGTACCGTGGCGCAGATCAGATAGTTGACCGAGAACAGGAGTGGAAACAGGTTCACGCCCTGGCCGATTTGCCGGTCGGCGCGGCTGGCCGGCAGATCGAAGACGATGAACAGCGCCATTGGCACGACGGAAAGCGCCAGGAAGCGGGCGGGATTGAGAGGGGAGAACAATTGTTCGCCGCGCGACGGCGCAACGCTCACCACCTGATAGAGCAGGCCAAACCACAGGATCGCCAGCACGATGGCAAATGGCCCGGTCAGATGCTTGGTCCAGCCGGGGGCGTATTTCACAAAGAGCAGCGGCGGCACGCAAAACAGAAAAATGGCGGCGAAGGTCGACGCGTGCAGCCACAGGCTGGCGCCAAAGAGCCCGGCCTGCACCAGACGGAACATCCAATTGGTCGACCGTTTGGGCGAGGTAATCTCGGGAAGAAAGGCCAGCGCGAAAAGCAGACACGAAATGCCCGCCCGCAGCCGAACCTCATAAAATTCAAACAGGAACAGAAAAGCGAGCAGAACATAGGAGGCGTAGAAGATCAGCTGATTGCGGGCGAACCTGTTTCCGTCGCTCGGACTCTTGGCAAAAAAGACGAAAGCCAAGGCCCCGACGAACAGAATGATGAGGCGGAAAATTTCATAGTTCAGACCCAGTAGTTTTGTCGCCTGAACACCGAGCCCAAACAGCGTATTATAGGCGTAGCTGGCAGCCTGGCTCTCGAACAACCCGCGATAGGATGCATAGTCGGGAAGGTTTTCATCCCACAACAGCGCCATCACCATGACGGTAGCCAGCAGGGCCATCAGGCGCAGTACCATTTCGCTTGAAGCGGGCCAGCTCTCGTTATGTCGTCCCGAACCGTGCGGCCTGTTCATGTGTGCTGCCAGAGTTTTGCGAGGAAATTGGTGGTGGCGTAGGCTGACTTGGTCCGGATCCGGTCGATGACGGACGGGCTGCGGTCCGGATGAGTTTGCAGCGCGGCGAGGCTCTTGTCATCCAGCGGCGCCGACATGATGGCGGCCTCGGGAATGGAAGACGTCCAGATGAGCTCCAGGGCGCGCTCGATGAAGTAGGATTCAAGCGCCAGCGGCTCATAGGCGATGAAGGTCAGCAGGTTCTGATAGAAGGCGCGCGAGCGCAGCAGGATATTCGCCCTGGGCACGACATAGTTGGCGCCAGGGGCAAATTTCAGAAAGTCCGGCGGCGTGCCCTGGTCGAAGACAAAGCCGAAAAAATCATTGAAGCGGGAGAAGTATCGGCCCCTTCGGCCGCGGCTATAGTGGCTGTCATTGATCTCGAGATAGCCGTCATCCGCACAGGTCGCGCTGACCGGAAAGGCCAGGCGGTTCCAATAGGTGCGGTCGACCAGGGGGGTAAAGACCTTGCGGGAACACAGTCTGGCAAATTCGCCTTCGCGCATATGCCGGGGATAGATGCTGTTCTTGCAGAACACCACGACCTCGGGAAGATCGTCGTAGTGATCGATGATGAACTTCAGATAGGCATAAAGATTGAAGCCGATATTTTCGACATATTCCTTCTGGGGCGACGGAAACGCCTCATAGGCCGCGCGGTTTTGCTCGCCCTTGAAATAGATCCGGTAATGCGCGCCGGCATATTTCAGCAGGTCATCGGTCCCGTCGTAGAACGAGATGCAGAAGAAGTTGTCACCGGTCGCTGACGCGCCCATCTAGCCCACCCTCGAGGGCGCCAGGCGGGCAAGGCCGGCCTTGGCCATCTTGCGCAGGCCCGGGGGAACGAAGCGGCGCCAACCCTGCGCGGGGATGGATCGCGGGTCGATCAGGACCGTATAGCGCGACAGATAGTATTGCTCGCAGTCGTCCCGCCGCTTCACCAGGTCGGCATATTGCAGCATCGTGCCGTCGGCGGATTGCCAGAGCCAGTCGGCATAGAGATTGGCCGGGGAGGCCCAGCGATCGAGGCGATTGTCCGGCCGGGCCCAGTGCAGCGGCGCAATGACCGTCTCCTTATGCCCCAGCTTGGCCGGGAAATAGCCGAAGCTGGAATTGGACAGGATGACGTGTCGTGCGTTGAGGATGGTCATGAAACACGCGGCCACATTGCCCGAAACGACGGGCAGGTCAGGAAAGAGCCGCCTTGCATAGGGCGCGTCGTCGGTAACGATCACGAACCGCTTCACCGCGCCGCGCCGCGTCATATTGGCCATGGCGTTCTGCCAATAGGCTTTTTTCAGCAGCAGGTCGGGATGGTGCTTGTATTCCCCCCCGCGGATGTTGAGCACGCAGATATCGGGGTCCATGGGATAGGCGGCGGCGACCTCCGGCCTGGGCTGGATATAGCGGGCCAGCCGCTCCGGTCTGCCGAAGAAATAGCGTTCGTCCTGGAACAGACCCTCCAGCCGCAGGGCGCCCGTCGCCTGGACAATGCGCTCGTCAAAGCCGGAGGAGACGGTGTTGAGCTCCCCGTCATAGAACAGCCGTTCAGGAAAGGTCGCCACGGCAGTGCCGGCCGCGGCCCGATCCGCCCCCGGAAAAGGCATGTCTGGCACGATATCCAGAAAATCAGCGCCCTTGAAATCGCTGGCGCCCTGCAGCTGGAATGACCTGCCGGTTTCCTCGGCGATCGAGCGCCCCGCGGCATAGACCCAAAGCTGGTTGCCGAGGCCCTGACCGGGATAGATTGGCACGATGATCATGGTCATTCCTGTTTGCTCATCCCGAATTGTTTCGGCAGGCGCGGCGCCAAGGTCCATCAGGACCGCAAGAACCTGCTATAGACGATCTTGCGGATGAAATTGGGGGCCATAAAGACGGCAGACCGCAATAGCAGATGAAAACCTGCCTCCCCAAGGCTCTTGAAACCGAGCCTGAAGAGATAAAGCTGCAGCTGATACTCGGTGACGGCGTATTTCCAGCCGCCGCGGCGCCGCAGCATGGCGCCGCCCGCCCGGGCCCGCACGACAATGTCGGACAGGTTGCCCACGCGGCAGCCCTGCATCAGCAGTTTCGCCCAGAGGCCGTAGTCTTCCCGCAGATGCAGGGCGGGATAGCCACCGGCCTCACGCACCAAAGCGGTCCGATAGACCATGGTCATGTGGTTGAAGGGATTGCGCCGGCGCGCGAAGCGCAGGATTTCCGCCGGCTCGGTCGGCATGACCCGGGTCGCCACCACATGATCGGTCTCATCGATCTCCTCGATCGCGCCGCCCACCAGATCGACCGCGCCGCCGCGCGCCTCGATATAGGCCATCTGCTTGGCGAAGCGCTCGGGCAGGTTGATGTCGTCGGCATCGGCCCGCGCGACCCATTCGGTCCGCACCTCGGCCAGGCCGGCATTGAGCGCTTTGGCGAGGCCCTGGTTCTGCGGCGACCAGATGACGCGCAGCCCATAGGTCTGCGCGCAGGCGCCAATCTGTGCGCGCAGGACATCGCGCACCGGCCCGTCAACGACCAGGACAAAATCGTCCGGCCGGCGGTCATTGGCATAGGCGCTGGCCACGGCCTGGGCGAAGAAATCGGCGTCATCGCCGTCATAGACGGCCATCAGCACGGTAAAGGCGAGGGGGGCGCTCATCGGGCAACCTGCAGCCATGACGGCGGAAGCAGATCACCCGCGGAGGACAGGTCGGCGAACCAGGGCGCCGGACAGACGACCAGCTTGTCGGGATTGCGGTTCAGCCAGGCGCTCCACCAGCTATAGGTGCTGTTGGCAATGATATTGTGCTGGCAATGGCTCATCAGGTCGAGATCGGACCAGGCATGCGGGCTGCCAGTTTCCACCACATGGGTCGGACCGGGTAGCTGATCGGCAAGCTGGCTGCGGGCATAGGCCGGGTCATCGGAGAAGATATAAAAGACCGGTTCTGCCACGCGACCGGCAAGCAGGTCCGCAGCGCGCCGATAATAGTCCAGCGAGAGCACACCGTGATGGCGGGCGGCCTTGGGATTGCTGGCATAGTCGCCGCGGCGCAGGTGAATGGCAATGGCATTGCTGCGATCGATTTTCGCGCGCCAGGCCGCCTCTGCAGCGGTCATGGTCGGGAAGCTGAAATTGTCCCACAGCAAAGGCGTCACCGCCGCGACAAGGCCGGCGCTTTGCCAATAGCCGTGAAAATAGAGGCCTTCGCCGGCCTGCAGGCGCGCCACGACCTGATCGGTCAGGCCGTGCTCGTCGGTGATGAAGCGGCCATGCTTGATGAAGCGGCCATATCTGGAGGCGGCGAGGCGTCGGCTCCACATGGGGGACAGCAGCGGACCGAGCCGGGTGCGCACCGCCTCGGCATCGGCCCAGGCGGTGTCGAGGCCGATGGCATTGAGAACCAGCGAGCGGTCCTGATAATGCGCCAGGGCGTCACCGTTGAAGGCCACCGGCTGACCCAGTATTTCGGCGATATAGGTGGCCAGACTATACTGGAACAGCTGGTTGCCCAGCCCGCCCATGATCGAGACAATGGATGTGCTAGCTGCCATGGCGCCCTCCCAGGCTGAGCGCGCCGGCAAACCTGGCGGCGAGCCAGAGCGCATGTTCCAGAATGGCCGGCAGCTGCAGCTGCGGGCCGCCGCGGGCCGCAATCACCGCCTGTTCACGCTGGCGCAGAGCGGCCAGTTCGGGCCCGAGGCTTTGGGTGATCGACTGGCGACGGTCGATTTCCGAGACGATGCCGAACTGGCCAAGCGCTTGGACGCGGCCGGCTCGCTGCAGGGCCCTGAGGTAGAAATCCACGTCAACAAGCCAGCGCAGGCTTTCGTCGAACCGCGGACACAGCGCGCGGCGTATGACGAAGGTGGCGCTGGGGCCGACAAAATTGCGTCGGGCGAGATAATGCGGGACATGGCGCAGCAGCCAGGCGCGCATCACGTCTGGCACCAGCTTGTCGCTCACCGGCCAGTTGCGGCGCAGGCGCCGCAGGCCCAGCAGATAGACATCCGCCTCAGCTGCGCCGGCATCGCCGAGATGGTCGGCAAGCGCCTCGAACATTCCGGTCCGGGACGGGAATTCGTCGTGATGCACCAGCAGGACAAACTTGCCCTGCGCGCGCTCCAGCAGACCGTTCCAGTTGGCGATGGCGTTGCCCGGCGCGGCATTGCGGCGATAGATGACATCCGTGCCGCCGCGCGCCGCCACCGCTGTCGCCACCGCGTCATCGGTAGAATCGTCATGCACGATATATTCGACTCGGCCGGCGCTTTGGCCGCGCCGCGCCAGGATGCGCTCGACGCCTGCGGCATAGTTATAGGCGGGGACGAGAACGGAAAGGACCGGGGCTGACATGGCTGGCGCTACTTCTTCACACGGCATCGCGGGACGCCACGCCCCTCTATCACGGGCGCGGCGCCTTTCCGGTCGGGAAGATCTTCAGATGCTGCATCATCCGGGCGACCTTTTGCCGGCCATGGTCATGGCTGAGGGCAAAACGGATTTCCTGCCGGATATAGATAAAGGCCAGAACCAGGAACAGTGTGCCACCGAAGCTTAGCGCAACATACAACGTGCTCTTCGAAACTAACTTAAAGGGCTCAGTGGCAGACGAAGCTGCAAGTTCGCTGAAACGGACTTGCCCCGCCATCAAGTAATTTTGTCCATTCCAAAGTGCATTGGAAATTCCGCTAAGCGTCTGATTCAGCGCGTTAATTGAATCGTCGTCAGGCGATACTTGCGACCGCTCCGCCGAAAGTGCCGTAGTCACTGCATCTGCAGAGACCTGTAACGTCGCCAGTGTCTTGCCCGAAGACGCGAGATCGTCGGCATTTTGTCTTTTCTGAACTTCGAGAAACCTGTCGGCTTCAGGCTCGAGAAGTCCCATAATAGCGCCCAAGAGCTCGGAGGCGGCGTACTCTCGCGGCAAATCGATGGACAAGCGCGTTTCGTCTGGTTTCGCTGGGATGATCTGCAGTTTGGCCAAAAGATCGCTTGCGGACGGCGTGGCGCTGTCTGTTGCGCTGATGGCAACTAACCTTTCGGTAATAGTCTGTTCGCTGATCAGTGTACTGACCCGCTCGGCAGGCAGGTGTACCACGCCAGAATAGGTCAAATTTGCGGGATAAAACTGGAATATAACGTAAGCAATCCCCGCAACGACAACGGGAAGGACGACCAGTATTTTCCACATCTCAGCCAGCGGCAGAATAACATCTACCAGGCTGAATTCTATGTCCGATTTCGAGCTGTTTTCCATTATTCCATCAGCAAATTGCTTTTGCCACACGCGGCGAACAGCCCGGTGGGTCAGATTGTTGCGGGCACAGCCGCGATCATCGGCTCTGATCGCTTTCCTGCTCGCAGTCTTTCTTGAGTGACAGATTAACCGCCGCCGCGAGCAGAACGCCATATAGCAGCGTCTGCGGCAAGATGCCAAAAACACCGTTTGTCAGACCCAGAGTGAAGTAGCCAGCGCTCAGGATGATCGCCAATAGCAAAACCGCCCGCCGCAGCTCGCGATCCCTGGTGCGGACAAAAGCCAGAAAGGGCGCCAACAAGAACAGTAGATAGGCCAGCAGTCCGAACGCTCCTGACACGACGGCGAAATTGGCGATATCGGAATGCAGATGCCCTCCCAAGTGTTCGTATCCTGGTGGGAAATGGCGTGCCGCGGCTGCAATCATGTCACTGGCGCCATGCCCGAAAATGGGACTATCACCGAACGCCCCGATGGCGCCACGCAAGAAGATCAGCCGCTGCCAGGTCGATCCATCAATATTAGCTGGTCCCTCTGTGGGGGTCGCGAAATTATTGTTGAACAGGTATTGTGTCGCCGCATGCGTCGAAGATATCGCGTCGACAATATAGTGATTCTGGCCTGGAGCCAGAAAGAGGGCCGCAGCGACGCAGGCAAGGCCCAGTACGAGGGGCACCACCCAGACCTGCCAGATGTGTCTGTGCCAGAAAATCAGCAGCGGAACGGTCAGCACGAACAAGATGAGCACGCTCAGGATCGGGCCGCGTGAGCCTGACAGCAACACCGCGGCGCTACCGAAGACCGGGCCGGACAGAAAAATGAAGCGCCACTTGCTGCCGTTCTGAAAAATGCCGACCAGCGAGGCAAATCCCAAAATGGTGCAGAGGGCGGCGAAATGGATGGGGTTGTTGACCCCGCCAGCCCGGCTGGTTTCAAAGGCCATCGCGTCGTAACCGCCATAGACCATCGCCCCGATGGCCCCAACAAGACAGAAAGCACCAATCACGGCCGGCGCGCCAAACCGCCGCTCCCGCATCAGCCCGGCGACAAGGCCGGCCGGAATGAGAATCGGTAGCATCCAGACCACAATCATCAACTCGTCCGGGCCATGCCAGGAAAACGGGATGGTGATGGCCAGTACTAGACAGGCTACCCAGATGGCGATGTAAGCAGGCTGCATTAGGATGTTCGGCAGGGCCCGCGCAAACAGGGCAACGCACATGATGACGGCACCAAGTCCGACATAGACCGCTGAGAACGGCGCGACTGTCGGAAGCGCCAACGCACAAACCAGCACGAGGCTAACCAGCACCAGTTGATACATCTGTTATCCCGTATTGTTGCAAATGAGCCGCCCATAGCCGGACGCGAGCAATGCGAGTGGGTATCTACAAGTTTGCGCGCGGTGTCATTAGTTTTTGGGTTTGCCCCCAAGCTTCTACTCAACATGCGGACGACCGAAGGCCGTGCGACGACCTGCACCAGAGATAAGAGCGACAAGCCAAATGACAACAAGCTAGGCCGGGCTTGCGGGGACCGTTGAAGCACGGCGGAGGCCTGACGCTACGCGTAGCGCAGTATTTCCGTCCCACATCGGGATGGCAGCCGGTTTTCGGGCAAGATGCATTGCAGCCTGTGCTGCCGTCTCCAAATCGGCAAGGCGGACTAACCGATTGGTTCCCAGCGACAGAGTTATCGGCCGCTCGGTAGAGCTTCGGAGCGTCAAACACGGAATGCCAAGAAAGCTGGCCTCTTCCTGAATACCGCCCGAATCGGTCAAGAGCAGCGCGGCGCCTTTTATCAGCGCCATGAATGGAAGATAACTACACGGCGCGATCAGGCGGACGCCCGCTTCAACCAGTTTCAAGTTTAGCTGCGTTCGCTCCAAAACCTTTGCGGTGCGCGGATGTACGGGGAAGATAATAGTCGTAAGGCGAGCAATCCGGCAAAGGCGATCGACGATTTGGACCAGCATATCGAGATCATCAACATTGGATGGTCGGTGCAGCGTGACGACGCAATAATGCTGCGGCAGTTCAAATCCGAGTTCTTGAGCAATATCGAAAGCATCAATCGCGGGCCCTGCCTCGACCAGGGCATCAATCATAATATTGCCAACGAGTTCGACCCGATCTGCGGCGATACCCTCGCGTGCCAAATTATCATTTCCGTCCTGGGAGGGTGTCCACAAAAGATCGGCTATTGAGTCGGTTAAGATGCGGTTCAACTCTTCTGGCATTGAGCGGTCAAAACTGCGCAACCCGGCCTCGAGGTGAGCCACCAAAAAACCAAGTTTCTTGGCCACAATGGCACAAGCAACTGTGGAATCGACATCGCCCACCACCACGACCCAGTCCGGGCGATCCTTCTCAAGGCATAGCGCCTCATAGGCGATCATGACCGATCCGGTGACGAGGGCATGTGATCCCGTCTGCGCCCCCAGGTTGTAGTGCGGTGCTGGAAGTCCTAGATCCCGAAACATCCAGTCCGACATATTGAGATCGTAGTGCTGGCCGGTGTGCACGATCACCGGGTCGCACCAGTCGCTGTTCGCTAGTACCCGCCAGAGAGGTGCAATCTTTACAAAATTGGGTCGCGCGCCGGCAATCAGATGGACACGAAGGCGAGGCTGTTCGTTCGTGGTCATGGATGTCCTAAAGCCGTATATCCGTATCAGCCGTTGGGAAGAGATATTTGAGGTCGTAAACTATGTGTTCGGTCTTGCCGTATTGACGAATAGCTTGCATGCCCAGCACGCGAAACTCGTCGTGGGCAACGGCCAATACGATGGCATCGTATGCACCTGGTTCAGGTTTCTCGACCAGAGAAATGCCATATTCGTGCAACGCTTCTTTGGATTCGACCCAAGGGTCGTGGACATCGACATCGACATTGTATTCGCCGAGTTCGCGGACGATATCGATGACACGCGTATTGCGAATGTCGGGGCAATTTTCCTTGAAGGCAAGGCCCAGTACCAAGATGCGTGAACCGTCCACATGGATGCGCTTGCGCGTCATCGCCTTTACCAACTGGGAAGCGACATATGAACCCATACTGTCGTTCAACCGGCGCCCGGCAAGTATTATCTCGGGATGATAGCCGATGCTCTGAGCTTTGTGGGTGAGATAGTATGGATCCACCCCAATACAATGGCCGCCCACCAGGCCGGGTCTAAACGGCAGGAAATTCCACTTCGTGCCGGCGGCCTGCAGCACCGCTTCGGTGTCAATGCCCAACTTGTCGAAGATGATGGCCAGTTCGTTGATGAGGGCAATGTTGAGATCGCGCTGGGTGTTCTCTATTACCTTGGCAGCTTCGGCCACGCGGATGCTGCTGGCCTTATGGGTCCCAGCCAGAATGATCTCATTGTAAAGGTCATCAACCAAATCAGCCGTCGCGACGGTTGAGCCCGAGGTCACTTTCTTGATGTTTGTGACCCGGTGGCCCTTGTCGCCGGGATTGATGCGTTCGGGGCTATAGCCGGCGAAGAAATCAACGTTGAACCGCAGCCCCGATTCCCGCTCGAGGACCGGCACACAATCCTCCTCCGTGGCGCCAGGGTAGACGGTCGATTCATAGATTACCAGGTCGCCAGGTTTCAACACCTTGCCGATGGTCTCGCTGGCTCGCAACAAGGGCGTCAGATCGGGGCGCTTGTGTTCATCGATAGGGGTTGGCACTGTCACGATATAAGTGTTGCACGCCTTCAGTTCCTGAGGATCGAACGAAAACTCAAGCTCCCGTGCCAGCAGAAGTTCGTCGGCCTCAACCTCGAGCGTGCTGTCATGCCCCTGGCGTAGCTCTTCGATACGACGCTGATTGATGTCAAAGCCTATCACCCGCCGCTTCTTGCCGAACTCGACCGCCAGCGGTAACCCAACATAGCCAAGACCGATAATGGCGAGCTTCATGTCTTCGAGTTGCATCTTGTGCCCCTTAGTTCTGTGCATCAGACCTTGAAATAGTCTCGATACCAGGCAACGAAATTGGGTACGCCGACGTCGACCGATGTGGCCGGGATATAGCCCGTGTCGCGCTGCAAAGCGCTGATATCTGCCTTCGTGCTGGCGATATCGCCGGGCTGCATCTCCATCATATTGATTTGAGCCTTCATCCCCAGCGTTTTTTCCAAGACCTTGACGAAGTCGAGCAAGGGCACCGGCGTTCCACGACCAATATTGTAGATGCGATAGGGTGCAACGCCGCTGCTGTCGGGGGTAGGTTCTGCCGAACTCCATTCAGCGTCCGCTGTTGGTGCCTTGTCCAGAACGCGCACAATTCCTTCCACAATATCATCGATATAGGTGAAATCACGCTGCATCTGGCCATGATTGTAAATATCGATGGGCTGGCCGGCCAGCATCGCCTTGGTGAACTTGAATAGCGCCAAGTCCGGTCGCCCCCAAGGCCCATAGACAGTGAAGAAACGAAGGCCGGTGCAGGGCAGTCCGAAGAGATGGGCATATGAATGCGCCATGGCTTCATTGGCCTTTTTGGTCGCTGCATAGAGGCTTAGGGGGTGGGCGGTGCCCTGCCGCTCAGAAAGCGGCTGGGCACTATTGGCACCGTAAACCGAGCTGGTTGATGCATAAACGAGGTGCTTGACCTCGTGATGACGGCAGCATTCCAGGACGTTGCCAAAGCCAACTATATTGCTGGCAATGTAGGTATCAGGGTTTTCAATAGAGTGCCGAACGCCCGCCTGCGCCGCCAGATGAACCACTTGGCGAGGCTCAAACTCTGCGAATACCTGGCCGAGTGCCGCCTTGTCCGTAAGGTCTTCGCGCACCTCAACGAAATCCGATGACTGCCGCAGCAGTGCCAGCCGGGCTTCCTTTATGGCAGGGTCATAATAGGCATTGACCACATCATAGCCGATCACTTTCTTGCCATCGGCTAGCAAACGCCGAGCGGTATGGAAGCCAATAAATCCTGCAGTGCCGGTCACGAGCACGGTCATTTAGGTCTCTTAGAATGGGTGAAGCTATACTGCTTAGTGCCCGAGGAGAATTCGAAAAGCAACTCTCACAGCTGCCAACTTTTGGCTTGGACCGCATTTGCCTGATGCACGATTTGCAGTGGAGACAGGGCGGGCCGTTGCGGTGTAAGAGCGTACTCCACCTGTATCCTACCATCCTTATATCGAATCATCACCGGGCGTATGGAAATTGCGAGGTGACAATCAGGCAAGACAAGCGGAAATGCGTATACTTGTGTTTGGGAATCAGGCGTTTTCTCTTGTTAATTTTCGCTCTCAGCTGATGCAGGATCTTAAGCAGCGAGGGCACGAGGTATATGCACTGGCACCCAACTTCGACGCCGACCTGCGGTCCCAACTGCGGGCCATCGGGGTTGAGTCCGTCGACGTTGCCCTATCACGAACCGGCGTCAATCCATTCCATGACCTTCGCGATATCATGCAGCTTTGGCGTGTTATGCGAGACGTTAAGCCGGACCTGATCCTGGCTTTCACGATCAAGCCGGTTGTCTACGGGATTGTGGTCGCCGCTGCGACCGGCGTCGCCAGGCGATATGCCTTGATCACAGGGCTTGGCTATGCATTTTCTGCCAATGAGTCGGTTCGGGATCGACTGATACAAATGATCGCCAGACTGCTCTACCGCGTCTCGTTATACGGCGCGCATATCGTGTTCATGCAGAACGCGGACGATGCGGACGAGTTCGTATCGCGCAACATCGTTTCACAGAACAAGATCAGTTTGATCAACGGCACCGGGGTTGATCTCGGCGACTGGCCAGAAATGGCTGCCTTCCATTCGCCCGTCACCTTCACCCTTGCCGCGCGCTTGCTCGGTGAAAAGGGAATTCGAGAGTATATAGAGGCTGCCCGGCGGGTGAAATCGACCCATCCAGATACGCGTTTTCTGCTGCTTGGCAGTTTGGACTCAAACCCATCTGCGATCCCCGAACAGGAGGTGCGCAATTGGGTCGCCGAAGGAATAGTAGAGTGGCCCGGATATGTTGCCATGCGCCCCTGGCTGGCACAGACCAGCGTCTTCGTGCTGCCCTCCTATCGTGAAGGCGTCCCGCGCAGCACCCAGGAGGCGATGGCGTCAGGCAGGGCCGTTATCACTACTGACGTACCGGGCTGTCGCGAGACGGTCATTGATGGCATGAACGGCTATCTTGTGCCGCCAAGAAACGTGGAGGCGCTGGAGATAGCGATGCTGAAATTCATCGAGAACCCTCTGGCAATTGCCGAAAAAGGGCACCGAAGCCGCCAGCTCGCCGAAGAGCGTTTCAACGTTCGCAACATCAATGCAAGGATGATATCGGTGATGGGAGCGTAGTGGACGGTGCAGTGACGTTGAGTGTTCGCCGGCCGCCCGGTTGAACGCCACTCATTTGCCGGAAGAACAGTGACCGGTGACAGGGGCCAGTATTACCGGATTTAATTATACGCCGCACTATCTGACGGCTGCTGGCAGCGACCTAGGCGAAACTGATTTGGGATGCAACTTCTGCCACACGGGATTGCCAAGGTCGGCCGCAGGACAGTAGATACTGTCAGCCAGAGGAAAAACAGCAGATGAAGACCGCGCATAAAATTGCACTCGCCAAACTGGCCTATACCGGGGTGCATGCTGCCCGAGCCGTGGTGGGGCGCGGTGACAACGCCACCGTGGTCAGGAATGGCGTAAAGTACGCCCTTGATCTCAGCGAGGGCATTGACTTCGCCATCTATATTGGCCGCTACGAGCCAAGCACAACAACCGCACTTCAGAAGCTGGTAAAGCCGGGCATGACCGTGTTGGATATTGGCGCCAACGTTGGCGTTCACGCCCTGCTGATGGGCAGCCTGGTAGGGGAAAGCGGCAGGGTCCTCGCTGTCGAGCCGACAACCTTTGCCATTGGCAAGCTTCGACAGAGCTTGGCGCTGAATCCGGAATTCGCCAAGCGCGTGGACACCGCACAGGCTTTTCTTGGCCCTAAAGAAGCTACCAGCGCCCCT
>CAXBHD010000021.1:0-22426 GCA_963975335.1 uncultured Devosia sp.
GGCAAGCCGGCGGATGAAATCACCCTGCTCGATACCATTCGGCTGACCGAGGAAAACTTCGCGCTCGCCGAGTGTTTCGAAGATGGTGCCGACTGCCCGCTGATCGGCGAATGCGATCTCAACGGCGCATTGCGCGAGGCGCTGGGTGCCTTCTTTGAGGTTCTGGCCGGCTATACCATTGCCGATCTCGCCAGCAAGAAACGCTCGATCCGCGATCGTCTTGGCCTGACCACGGCCGCTGCGGTGATGGAACCGGCGCATTAGCTAGGGCCGGCGCGCCCGTCATCTTTAATATGAGTTTGACACTCATGATTATATATGGTTCTGTTTGCTCACTAGCGGCGCTGCTGCGGTCGAGGGCTCGATCGCACAGTCGCCGCCCGAGTTGACGGGGCTTGCTGCTACCGTCTTCCCCGGCTGGTCAGGGTCCTCAACGCCCTGGCCAGCCTTTTGTCTTCTTGGGCAAAGGCAGGGCGACGGCGCAGGGCAGGGTGGCAGCGAACCAGCTTCCCTTTATTGCCGTCCTGTGTTCTATCCGCGCCATGGCTGCAGCACCCCTTCTTTCGCTTCAAAATATCAAACTGACCTTCGGTGGCACGACCCTGCTCGAGGGCGCCGAACTCATTGTCTCGCCCGGTCAGCGCATCGCGCTGGTTGGCCGCAATGGCTCGGGCAAATCGACCCTGCTCAAGATCGCCTCTGGCGACGTGACGCATGACTCCGGCCTGCGCTTTGTCGAGCCCAGCGCCACTTTGCGCTATCTGCCGCAGGAGCCGGACCTGTCCGCCTATGCCACCACGCTTGATTATGTCGAAGCGGGTCTCGGGCCGGGTGATGACGAGTATCGCGCGCAATATCTGCTGAGCTCGCTCGGCCTGACCGGCGCCGAAGATCCGAAAACCCTGTCGGGCGGCGAGGGCCGCCGTGCCGCTCTGGCACGCGTACTGGCCCCCAAGCCCGATATCCTGCTGCTCGACGAGCCGACCAACCATCTCGACCTGCCCGTCATCGAATGGCTGCAGTCCGAACTCGATTCCATGCGCTCTGCCATGGTGCTGATCAGCCATGACCGTCGCTTCCTCAGCGATTTGACGCGCTCGACCGTCTGGCTCGACCGTGGCGTCACGCGCCGCCTCGACAAGGGCTTTGGCCATTTCGAGGAATGGCGCGACACCGTGCTCGAGGAAGAAGAGCGCGACCGCCACAAGCTCGACCGCCAGATCGTGCGCGAGGAGCATTGGGTGCGCTATGGCGTCACCGCGCGCCGCAAGCGCAATGTCGGCCGCATGGAGCGTCTGGCGGGCCTGCGTACCGATCGGCGCGAACAGCGCAAGGTCACCGGCTCGGTCAATATGCAGGTTGCCGAGGGCCGTACCTCCGGCGCCCTGGTGGTGGAAGCCGAAAACATCTCCAAGACCTATGGCGACCGCACCATTGTCGGCGATTTTTCGACCCGCGTGCTGCGCGGCGACCGCATCGGTATTGTCGGCCCCAATGGCGCCGGCAAGACCACGCTGATCAAGATGCTTACCGGCGTGCTCAAGCCCGATAGCGGCACCATCAAGCTCGGCTCCGCCCTCGAACTGGCCATGCTCGATCAGGGGCGCGCCAAGCTCGACCCCGATACCCGGCTGCGCGACGCGCTGACCGGCGGCGGCTCCGATACGCTGCAGATCAACGGCCAGCCCAAGCATGTCGTGGGCTATATGAAGGATTTTCTGTTCAACCCCGAACAGGCCAACACGCCCATCGGCAAGCTGTCGGGCGGCGAGCGCGCCCGCGTCGCTTTGGCCCGGGCGCTGTCATTGCCGTCAAACTTCTTAGTGCTCGACGAGCCCACCAACGACCTTGACCTCGAAACCCTCGACCTGCTCGAAGAAATGGTCTCCGAATATGCCGGCACCGTCGTGGTTGTCAGCCATGATCGTGACTTCCTGGATCGAGTCGCCACCTCGGTCATCATTGCCGAGGGCAATGGCGGCTGGACCGAATATGCCGGCGGCTATTCCGACATGGTGATCCAGCGCGGTGAGGGTGTTCAGGCTCGCGGCGTCGCCAAGGTGCACCGTCCGGGCAAGACATCCATGGCACCGATTGCTTCTGCCGCGCCGACGCCCAAGCGCAAAATGAGTTTCAAGGAAAAGCACGCCCTCGAAACCCTGCCCAAGCAGATCGAAGAGCTCGAAGTTCAGATCGCCGCCATCAATGCCACGCTGGCCGGCCGCGATTTCTACACCAAAGACCCGGCCGGCTTTGCCCAGAAGTCCAAGGATCTGCTCGCTGCCGAGGCCAAGCGGGCCAAGGCCGAAGAGCGCTGGATGGAGCTCGAACTGCTGCGCGAGGAGCTCGAAGGCTAGGGCGTCGGCACCGTTTCAGCGAAACGGCGCAAGGCTCTAGGCCACGCTCTCCCAGTCAAACTCCGGCTCGACCAGGGCCTGCAGCCCCTCGGTTTCCCCGCCGATGCGCCGCAGCAAAAGAGAACCCATCAGCCGTCCGGCGCCGGTGAAATCTTCGAAAACCGTTTCCGCGCCGGGGCGGAACTGCGCAAATAGCTGCGATGACTGCTTGGTTACCACATGGACGTCGCGCCCGACGGCGCGGCCTGCTTCGGCAATGCCGCTGATCACTGCCAGGGCCGAGACCTCCGAGGCACAGACCCAGCCATCGGGGCCGTCCGGGCGCTTGGTGCGTTTGATCACATAGCTGCGGATGGCGTCGGTGGCGCTGCCCAGATTGACGTCGGCAGCGAACTGGTGCTCGATGCCAGCATCGGCGGCGGCCCGCGCCACCCCCGCCTTGAGATGCTCGGTATAGGTCAGCGCGCTGTCGGGCAGCACGATGGACACCCGCCTGCAGCCCTTTTCCACCAGCCGCTGCACCGCGCCATAGGCATAGGCCTCATTGTCGAAGTCGACCGAGGGATGGGCCTCCGGCCAGTTGCTGCGGCCATGGCTGACAAAAGGGAAATCACTGTCAATCAGAAAGCGGATTCGCTCATCGAAGGCTTCTGCCTTGGAAAAGATCACGCCATCGGCCATGCGGTTGCGCACGATATGCTTGATGGGATCGATCGGCGCCACATTGCGGAACAGCGGCGTAATGACGAGGTGAAACGCGGTATCGCGCAGGGCCTCTGTCAGGCCGCTCACGATCGAGCTGCCAAAGCCATAAATCTGCTCGTCGGGTTCGAGCACCAGGGCGACCACATTGGTGCGTCCCGTCTTGAGTCGCAGCGCGGCGCGGTCGGGCAGATAGCCCACCTCGGCCGCGACCTTCTGTACCCGGTCGCGTGTTTCCTGGCTCAGCTCGGGCGCATTGTTGAGCGCGCGCGATATGGTGGTGACGGCAAAGCCTGTCATCTGCGCAATGGTCTTGAGTGTCGGCTTGCCCGACGGCTTGACGCCGCGCTTGCCCTTGTCGGCAGGAAGATCGTCTTCAGACACTGGTCGATACCCCTCGGCCCGCCTTGCTTGGCAGGACATATTCAGGGGCGCGACATCACCAGATTGTGGGCGCCAGCACAAGCGTCTGGCGCGTTGGCCCCGCCGAGCATCATGATGCGCCGACCTGGATCGAATGCGGCGGCTTTGCGTTCTGCGACGAAAGTCGAGCAGGTTTTTTCCAGTTTCGGGCTCTCTCCGGCAGTCCGGGCGCTAGCTTTGCCAAAAGAACCGGCTTATGTTCTGGCCATTGCATCGGTAACTGCCGATGTCGTGTCGACGCCAACCCGCAGGAAAGGAATGAAGATGACCCCATCCAATGCCTTCACTATCCATGCCGGTTCTGCGCGCGTAACCACTCACCTGCAAAGCGTAAAACGCTGGCAAGGGTTCTGTCTCTCGAAACGAATGTAACGCGTCACGCGTTCGTCTCAATAATCCGATAGACCCCCAGCGTCGCCCGACCCGGATGGAGCAGTCCCTGCCCAGTCCGTTTCGTCGTCTCGACTCTCAAGTAGAGATTCTACCATGCAGGAAAGCAAGTTAGACCGGGCCAAGGCCCACAAGCCCATCGTCATTGCCGTGGCCGGCGAGCCACTTGGTGTCGTGGTTCCCCATGCGGGTGGCTATCGGTTCCTCGCCGTCAAGCTCCCCGCCTTTGCCATTGATGGCCAGCTGTTCGACACTGTCGAGCAGGCCCATCTCGCCGTATCGGACGCCGTCCGCCTTACGGGCAGTGCCGCGCACTAGGCGCGGCACAGGCTACCTCAAGAACCCGAAGGTCCCGGCGCACTTTTAGTCGTCATTGGTCGAGTTAAGCTCACTGGGGCGCTTGCCTTCCGCCAGTGGCGGAGAGGGGTCGAGCGCCTCCTCCACGGCATCGGCCAAGGCGTCGATATCGACCGCCCCGTCCTTGCCCTGGCGCTGCAATTCACCCGCAATTGCGGTGACTATGGCCTGTCGGCGCAGGCCTGGCTCGCTATCCATTGCCATCGATGGAAATTCCCTGATCGTCCATGCGAATCTCGACGCCCGGCTGGGCCTGTTGCTGCTGATAGCTGTAGATGCCAAAGCCGACTATCGCGATCAGCAAGATCGCAATCACGGCATATAGTCCATTACGGGTCATTAAGAGCTCCTGACGCTTGTTCGAGCCGGAACAACGCCGGACGCGATCAATGGTTCACTGACCGCGCCTTGCTCATCATGCCTTCACGCTTGTGATGCAATGGCGACCAAGGCCATGACAAAGGCCGTGACGCCGATGGCCAGCATGCCAGAATTGTCGATGATGATCGGGTCTATTCCCCGTGGCACCGCCGGGCTCTCGCGCGCCAGCCGCGCCGTTATCTGGTCGCCATTCTCGCGGCCCAGCCCGATCAGCCGCTGCGCCCGCAGCGAGATTTCGGCGGTGATGAGCACAACCGCGCTATCGGGATATTTGGCGCAGGCTGCGCCGACTGCATGCCGCGCCACACTGGCCACCACCACCTTCCCCAGGCTTAGATCGGTATCGACGCTGATCGGCAGGCCATAGCGCCGATTATGCGCATCCCAGCATAGGCAAAACCGTCCGCCAAGCTCCGCTTTGGCAAAGGCGTCCGGCGCAATGCCGTCATGCTCGTCCGGTTCCACCGCCGCTGGCCTGGCGACCACGCGCTGCACGAAAACGAAGCGATTGTCATTGGAAAGGGCGTGTCGCGCGCCCGCGATGATCGCCTTCTTGCCGACGCCCGAAGGGCCGACCACCAGAACCAGGGAACCAAGCGGTCGCGCCATGAACTAGCTTACTCTCCGCCCTTGCCGCCACACGCCGCGCACCATCGGCAGCCCGCCGATGACCCGCACCCGCACCAGATCGGCGCGCTTGCCCACGGCAATCTCGCCCCGGTCGGTCAGGCCGGCTGCCCGGGCCGGGTTGCGCGTCACTGTCGCCAAGGCCGCCGGCAGCCCGAGATCCTCTACCCGCTCGGGCAGCACAAACGCCGCCTGCAGCAAGGCATAGGGCACGTAATCCGAACTCAAGATATCCAACAGCCCCGCCCGTACCAGATCGGTCGCCGAGATATTGCCAGAATGCGACTTGCCGCGCACCACATTTGGCGCACCCATCAAAATGGCGAGGCCACCATCATGGGCCGCCGCCGCCGCCTCCAGCGTCGTGGGGAATTCGGCAATGGCCACGCCATCCTCTATGCCTTCCTCTACATGAGCCAGGGTGGCATCGTCATGACTGGCCATGGCCAGACCCAGTGCCTGTGCCCGCGCCACCAGAGCCCGCCGATTGGGGCCGGCATAGCGCTCGTGCTGGGCCAGCGCGGCGGCCAGATAGCGCTCGGTTTCTTCGGCCGTGACCCCCAGCTGCTTGGCATAGAACAGCTTGTAGGCATCCATTGAGGTAAACTGCCGCTGCCCGGGCGTATGGTCCATCAGCGAGATCAGTCGGGTCGTGGGATGCTCGCTGAGCGCCTCGAAATGCTCGACCACATCGGCACTGGGCAGCTCGCAGCGCAGGTGGATCAGATGCTCGGCGCGCAGCCAGCCAGCGTCGCGGGCGGTGCGGACGGCCTGCACCATGCCCCGGGCATGGCCGAACATGTCGGGCAGGTCGCGATCCGAGCCGATCCGCACCGCATCAAATACTGTCGTGATTCCTGATCCGGCGATCTGCACATCATGCGCGTGCAGCGCCGCCATCGGATCCCAGAACACGCCGGGGCGCGGCCGGTAGTGGTTTTCCAGGTGATCGGTATGCAGCTCAACCAGACCGGGGATCAGGTAGTCGCCGTCGAAATCCTCGCCTTGGCCTGCCGCGCCGCTGTCGATGGCAGTGATGGTGCCGTCAGCATGGCCAAGACTGCCCTCTATCACGCTGTCGGCCAGCACGATGCGGGCATTGCGGAAGACGCCCTGGTTCATTTGGCGCCACCCAGCGCGAAATCGGCGATGCGGGTAAATGGTTTGCCGGCATCGGTCTCGTGATAGAGGCAGAGCCGGTCGAGCAGCAAGGGTGCTTCCAGAACCGGGGCGAACCAGGTGCTGGCCGCCTGCTTGATCTCGTCTGCGGCCTCTGGATCCAGTCGGTCGCTCAGCGTCATGTGAAAGCGGAATTCATCGAACACATAGGGATAGCCATAGGCGTCGAGCAGCTCGAGCTGCCGGGCACTCAGGTCGCGACTGGCCCGCGCGGCGCGATCCTTGGCAGACAAGGGGGCCCGGAACAGTTCAAACCGCTCCACCACATGGGCAGCGAAGTCTTGCAGGCCATCATTGTCATCAACCAGCAGAGCCAGAAAGCCGTCCAGCGATGCCAATCGCGGCCTGCCCAGGTCGATCGGTTCGTGCTCACTGGCGAACGTGGCGATGTCGGCGCGCAGATCAGCCTCGCTCGCACCCTCGACCAGAAACATTGGCGGCTTGAGGGTCGCATGGAAGCCGTAGCGGTTCGCCGATTGGGTCAGGTTCAGCAGGCGGTCCCGATCAATGCCGGCAACGGGGCCGTCGAACAGCTCCCCGTCGCTGCAATCGCGACCCAGCCAGGTGGCGGCACGTTCCCAGAGCTCGCTGGTAGCGGCCGGGGCATAGTAGATTGCGAATCGCTCTGTCATCGGAACTCCTTGACCTGCCGCTAGCCATAGTATGTGTCCGGCGTTTGACACTGGCCATGCTCTTGCTGCTGGCTAACCCTGCCCGCATCGAATCGCAAGCCGAGAGAACCCATGGATAAGACGCTGCTCGAGCAGATGTTCCGCATCGCGGTCGCCCAGGCACAGCCGGCCCTGGCAGTGGCACAGAACCTGCCCGAACCTCCCCGGGGCCGCACCGTCGTGATCGGCGCCGGCAAGGCCTCGGCGCAAATGGCACGGGCCTTCGAGCTGGCCTGGCCCGGTCCGCTTAGCGGATTGGTCGTTACCCGCTACGGCTATGCCGAGCCATGCGAGCGCATCGAGATCGTCGAGGCCGCCCACCCGGTGCCCGATGAAGCGGGTTTTCTGGCGGCTCGCCGCATTATGGAGACGGTCTCGGGTCTGGGGCCCGATGACCTCGTCGTCGCCCTGATTTCGGGCGGCGGCTCGTCCCTGCTGCCGGCACCAGCTTCGGGCCTGACGCTCGGCGACGAGCAGGCCATCAATCGCGCTCTGCTCGCCTCCGGCGCGCCCATTGCGGTGATGAACCTCATCCGCAACCAGTTCTCCACCATCAAGGGCGGCAGGCTGGCCGCGCGCTGTGCACCGGCCCAAGTGACCACGCTGGTGGTCTCCGATGTCCCTGGCGATGATCCGGCACTGGTCGCCTCGGGACCAACCATCCCCCTGGCCGGCACGCGCTCGCTCGCCCGCAAATATGTCTCGCTCTACCGTATCGATCTGCCGGCCAATGCCCAGCTTCTCTTGGCGGGAGAGGACAATCCGGCGCCCCTGGCCGGTGACCCGCTCCTCGCCCGCAACAGCGTGCGCACCATAGCCTCTGCCGCCCTGTCGCTGGAAGCTGCCGCCACGCTGGCGCGCAGCAAGGGTATCGCGGCCGCCATCCTGTCCGATTCCATCGAGGGCGAGGCACGCGATGTGGCCCAGGTCCATGCCGCCATGGCCAAGGAAATCCTCATCCGCAATCGCCCCTTTGCCAAGCCGGTCGTCCTGCTGTCCGGCGGGGAGACCACCGTCACCCTGCGCGGCCAGGGCCGCGGTGGGCGCAATGGCGAGTTCCTGCTGGCCCTGGCCATTGCCATTGACGGCGCCGAGGGCATTTCTGCCCTGGCCGCCGATACCGACGGCATCGATGGCTCGGAGGATAATGCCGGCGCCTTTGTTGATGGCGGCACGGCCACGCGGCTGCGTCATGCCGGCATCGATCCGCTCGCGGCGCTGGCCAATAATGACGCCTATACCGCCTTCAAGGCCATTGGCGACCTGCTGGTGACCGGCCCCACCGGCACCAATGTCAACGATTTCCGCGCCATTCTAGTGCGCTAAGGGGGGCGTTGTGGAGCATGCGCTGATCCTTTGCTTTCCTCTGTCGGACGACAGTTTCGGCTCAAGTTCGGAGTTTGACTCGATGGTCGTGCTTTCTAGGCATCTCGAGACCGCCATCGTGGCAGCCGGCGCAGGCGTTTTCGATGGCAACGAATTGGGCGGAGGCGAGTGCAAACTCTTCATGTATGGCCCCGATGCGGACAGGCTCCACGCCGCGGTTGCCCCGGTCCTTGCCAACAGCACGCTCGTCCGTGGAGGCTATTTGCTGAAGCGTTATGGGACAGCGGGCGATACAATGACCCAGGAATCTCGCCTGTCTCTATAAAATCATACAAATCCACTTGGCAGCGCTCGGTGGCTCTGTTTTATACGCGGCACTCTAGAGGAGAGCTATCTCATGGCCAAACGCAAGATCGCCGTCATTGGTGTGGGCAAGATAGCGCAGGATCAGCACCTGCCTGTCATCGAGAGTTCGGCCGATTTCGAGCTGGCTGCGACCGTCTCGACCCGCGGCATCGCCCATAATGGCCTGCCGGTGTTCAAGACCCCCGCCGAGCTCTATGCCGCCATGCCCGAGATTGGCCTCGTGTCGATCTGCACCCCGCCCGGCATCCGGCATCAATATGTCCGCGAGGCGCTCGACGCCGGCAAAGACGTGATGATGGAAAAGCCCCCCACCACGACGATTTCCGAGCTCGACGACCTGATCGCCCATGCCAG
Organism: uncultured Devosia sp.; assembly: GCA_963975335.1. Taxonomy (GTDB): domain Bacteria; phylum Pseudomonadota; class Alphaproteobacteria; order Rhizobiales; family Devosiaceae; genus Devosia. Next base: position 9,134 of record CAXBHD010000021.1, read on the forward strand.
CCGGCTCGATCGCGTACTCTACCAGACCTGGCACAGCCAGTATAATCCGGCCGTCGACCGGGCCAAGGCGATCCTGGCCGAGCAGGGCGTGACGGCCGCGCGCATCGATTGGCGCGAAAGCGTCCGCAAATGGCATCCCGGCCAGGACTGGGTCTGGGAGCCGGGCGGCTTCGGTGTCTGCGATCCCGGCATCAATGCATTTTCGATCTTCACCAAGGTCATGCCCTATCCGGTCTTTGTGGCGGCCAGCAGGCTGACCTTTCCGGCCAATCGGCAGACCCCCATCGATGTCGAGATCAGCTTCAAGTCCGGCCAGGCCCACCAGCCCGCCCTGTCAGCCGGCTTCAACTGGCTTGAGGAGAATGGCGAGGTCTGGACCATACGCTTTGAAACCGGCACGGGCGACGTGGTCCTGCTCGAGGGCGGCGGCCGCTCGCTGCGGGTCAATGGCGAACTGGTGCTGCAGCATGGCGATGGCGAATATGCCGCCATGTATGACCACTTTGCCGATCTGCTCGACCGGCACCAAACCGATGTCGACGCCGCGCCGCTGCGGCTGATGTCGGACGTCTTCCTGATGGGCGCCCGCGTGAACGGGCCCGATTTCGAGTGGTAGGATGGCGCCACCCCTCCCGCAGGGGAGGGGTGGCACAGGATCTACTGGCCCGCGTCGGTCAGCAGTTTGAGCTCGTCATCGGCGAGTTTGAGCCGCACGCCCTTGGCCAGGCTCTGCACCTGCTCGACTGAAGTGGCCGAGGCAATGGGCGCGCTGACGCCCTTCTGGGCCACCAGCCAGGCCAGCGATACTTCCGCCGGCGTGGCGTCATGCGCCGCCGCGACCTTGTCCAGCGCGGCCAGGATGGCCAGCCCCCTGGCGTCGAGATACTTCTCCGCCCCGCCGCCGCGCGGCGATTTGCCGAAATCGGCCTTGCTGCGATATTTGCCGGTGAGAAAGCCTGCGGCCAGGCTGTAATAGACCACCGTGCCGAGCTCCTGCTCGGCGACCACCTCTGCCAGCGCCTCAAATTCGGCACGGTCATAGAGATTGAAGCGCGGCTGCAGCACGTCGTAGCGCGGCAGCGTCTTGACGATGGCGGTCTGTTGGGCGTCGCGCACCATCTGGGCGCTGTAGTTGGACGCGCCGAGCACCCGCACCCGGCCCGAGCGCACCAGTGGGTCATAGGCGCCCAGGGTCTCTTCGTGGCTGGTTTCGGGATCCGGCCAGTGGCTGAAATAGAGGTCTATATAGTCGGTCTGCAGCCGGGCCAGCGAGGCTTCGACGCTGTTGTGGATGGCCTTGGCGCTCAGCCCGCCCGGCTTGTTGGCCGAATTGACCTTGGTGAAGATATGCAGCGCTTCGCGATTGCCGCGCGCCTTCATCCACTTCCCGATGATCGTCTCGCTCATGCCGGGTGGATTGCCGGGCACCCAGTTGGGATAGCCCTCTGCCGTATCGATGGCGGTAAAGCCGGCATCGACATAGGCGTCGAGAATCTTGAAGCCTTCGGTCTCGTCGACCGTCCAGCCAAAGACATTGCCTCCCAGCACCAGCGGTTCGATGACCAGTTCACTGCGTCCGAGCGGTCGGCGGTCCATGATAGTCTCCATTCAGTGTTGCCACGATCAACGTCTGGCGCCGACATCGGTTCGCCCGATCTGGCGGCGTCTGCAAGGCTACGACCCGGGTTCGATGAGATCCCACTTATTGCCATAGGGATCGGCAAACACCGCGACCCAGCCATAGGGCTCATGCCGCGGCGCCTCCAGAAAGGTGACATGCCGCGCCAGCATGTCGGCATGGCTGCGAGCAAAGTCCTCGGTCTCGATAAAGCCCATGACTCGCCCGCCCGTCTGGTTGCCGACGGCCGCATCCTGCGCTGCGCCGCTGGCCTTGGCCAGCAGCAGCCTCGCGCCGCCGCCCGCACTGGGCCCCAGCACCACCCAGCGCTTGCCGCCGCCCATATCGGTATCGGCCAGCACGGCAAAGCCCAGCGCGTCGCGATAAAAAGTGATCGCGACATCATAATCCGCGACGACAAGAGTCATCATTGCGATGGTTTTGCTCATATCGCTATGGATCACCAGCGTCGCTGGCGGGTCAAGCGCGCTGATCGGCGGTCGAACGCTTCTGCAGAAAACCGTCCATTGTTGTGGATTCTTCTTTTAGACGTCATCAGATTGACCAATTGGTCAAACTCCCCCATTGCGCTACCCCAGATTCTGGGCTTTGTTGACGCCCAAGCCCGGTTGGCAAGCCGGGTGCATAAAACTGTTCGGGAGACAACAATCATGAAATTGATGAAGACGCTGCTCGCAGCGACGGCCCTTGTGGCGCTCGCGGCCGGCGCGGCCCAGGCCAAAACTCTGGTCTACTGTTCCGAAGGCTCGCCTGAAGGTTTTGATCCGGCGCCCTATACTGCCGGCACGACTTTCGACGCCTCCAGCCGTCCGATCTACAACCGTCTGGTCCAGTTCACCAAGGGCGCTTCGACCACCGAGCCCGGCCTAGCCGAGAGCTATGAAGTGTCCGAAGACGGCCTTGAATATACCTTCCACCTCCGCCAGGGCGTGAAGTTCCACACCACCGACTATTTCACCCCGACGCGCGATTTCAACGCCGACGACGTGCTGTTCAGCTTTGAGCGCCAGTGGAAGTCCGATCACCCGTGGTTTGCCTATTCGACCGGCATCACCTGGGAATATTTCAATTCCATGTCGATGGGCGACCTGCTCACCAACATCGAAAAGATCGACGACTATACCGTCAAGTTCACCCTGGCCCGTCCGGAAGCGCCGTTCATCGCCAATATGGCCATGGACTTTGCATCGATCATGTCGGCTGAATATGCTGCCCAGCTCGAAGCCGCCGGCACGCTCGACATGCTCAACCAGCAGCCGATCGGCACCGGTCCGTTCCAGTTCGTCAACTATCAGCAGGACGCGGCCATCCGCTATGCCAGCTTCGACGAATACTGGAATGGCGTGCAGCCCATCGACGACCTGGTCTTTGCCATCACCACCGATCCGGCTGTCCGCCTGCAGAAGCTGCAGGCCGGCGAATGCCATGTAATGCCCTATCCGAACCCGGCTGATCTCGACGTCATCCGGGGCGATGCCAGCCTGCAGATGATGGAGCAGGAAGGCCTCAATATCGGCTTCCTCGCCTACAATACCCAGCAGGCCCCCTTTGACAATCCGGCGGTCCGCAAGGCCCTCAACATGGCGATCGACAAGCAGTCGATCATCGACGCCGTGTTTGCCGGCAATGCCGAAATCGCCAAGAACCCGATCCCGCCGACCATGTGGTCCTACGACGAGGCCACCGTCGATGACGCCTATGATCCTGAAGCCTCCAAGGCCATGCTGGCCGAAGCCGGCGTCGAAGATCTGACCATGAACGTGTGGGCCATGCCCGTCTCGCGTCCATACAATCCCGACGCACGCCGCATGGCCGAGCTGATCCAGGCCGACTTCGCCGAAGTGGGCGTGACGGTCAATATCGTCTCCATGGAATGGGCCGAGTATCTGGAACAGTCTTCGCAGGTCGACCGTGACGGTGCCGTGCTGCTCGGCTGGACCGGCGACAATGGTGATCCGGACAACTTCCTGGCCGTGCTGCTCGGCTGTGATGCCGTTGGCGGCGCCAACCGCGCTCAGTGGTGCAACGAGGAATTCGATGCCCTCGTGCAGGAAGCCAAGACCATTTCCGACCAGGAAGAGCGCGCTGCGCTTTATGTAAAGGCTCAGGAAGTGTTCAAGCGTGAAGCCCCATGGGCGACCATTGCCCACTCGCTGGTCTTCATGCCCATGAGCACCAAGGTCACTGGTTACATCATGGACCCCAAGGGCACCCATGCCTTTGATGGCGTCGATATCACCGAGTAATCAGGACTAAGTCCGGGGGCGGCAATGCCGCCCCCGGCCCCCTTTAGAAAAGCCAATGATCAGATTCATCCTCAATCGTCTGCTGCTGATCATACCGACCTTTATCGGTATCACGATCGTGGCCTTCGCCTTCGTCCGCATCCTGCCGGGCGATCCCATTCTCATGATCGCTGGCGAACGCAGTGTCAGCCCCGAGCGCTATCAGGCGCTGCTGGTGCAGTTCGGCTATGATCGCCCGATCTGGGTGCAGTACTGGGATTATCTCTGGGGCATCTTCCAGGGCGATTTCGGCACCTCCATCTCCACCAAGCGCCCGGTGATCAACGATTTCATCACCCTGTTTCCCGCCACGGTGGAACTGGCCTTCTGTGCCGCCCTGTTCGCGGTTGTCTTGGGCGTGCCGGCCGGCGTCATCGCCGCGGTCAAGCGCGGCACCTGGTTCGACCAGACGCTGATGGGCACCGCCCTGGTGGGCTATTCCATGCCGATCTTCTGGCTGGGCCTGCTGCTGATCATCTTCTTCTCCGGCTATCTGGGCTGGACCCCGGTTTCGGGCCGCATCGATCTGCTCTACTTTTTCCCGGCCACCACGGGCTTCATGACCATCGATGCCCTGCTCTCGGGGCAGGACGGCGCCTTCATCTCCGCCTTGCGCCACCTCATTTTGCCCACCATCACCCTGGGCACCATTCCGCTGGCGGTGATCGCCCGCCAGACGCGGTCGGCCATGCTCGAAGTGCTGGGCGATGATTATGTGCGCACCGCCCGCGCCAAGGGATTGTCGCCACGCGCCGTCATCGGCGTGCATGCTCTGCGCAATGCCCTGATCCCGGTGGTGACCACCATCGGCCTGCAGGTCGGGGTAATGATGGCCGGCGCCATCCTCACCGAAACCATCTTCTCCTGGCCCGGCATTGGCAAGTGGATGATCGACGCCATTTCCCGGCGCGACTATCCCGTGGTCCAGGCCGGCCTGCTGCTGATCGCGCTGATCGTCATGGCCGTCAATCTCATCGTCGATGTGCTCTATGGGCTCATCAATCCCCGCATCCGGCATAATTAGGAGGCGACATGTCCACTCCCGTTACCGTCGCCGATCCCAACGCCGCGCCCAAGATCAGCCCGCTGATCCAGCTGCGCGAGTTCTGGTACTACTTCTCCGTTAACCGCGGCGCCGTCATCGGCCTCGTCGTCTTCGTCCTGCTGGTGCTCACGGCGATCTTTGCCGAATGGATCGCCCCCCATTCACCCATCCAGCAATATCGCGATGCCCTGTTGACCCCGCCGGCCTGGCTGGAAGGCGGGCGTCCAGAATTCCTGCTCGGCACCGATGCGGTCGGCCGCGATATTCTCTCGCGCCTGATCCATGGCGCGCAATATTCGCTGCTGATCGGCGCCGTCGTGGTGGCCATTGCCCTGACCACCGGCATCGCCGTGGGCCTGTTGGCCGGTTATGCCGGCGGCTGGGTCGACACCGTGCTGATGCGCATCATGGATCTGATCCTGGCCTTCCCGTCCCTGCTGCTGGCCCTTGTGCTGGTGGCCATTCTGGGCCCGGGCCTGCTCAATATGATGATCGCCATTGCCCTGGTGCTGCAGCCCCATTTCGTGCGCCTGACGCGCTCGGCCGTGCTGGGCGAAATGGGCAAGGACTACGTGACCTCCGCCCGCGTCGCTGGCGCCGGCCATTTGCGGCTGATGTTCAAGACCATCCTGCCCAATTGCCTGGCGCCGTTGATCGTGCAGGCAACGCTGAGCTTTTCCAGCGCCATTCTCGATGCGGCCGCGCTCGGCTTTCTGGGGCTTGGCGCTCAGCCGCCGACCCCCGAATGGGGCACCATGCTGGCCGAAGCGCGCCAGTTCATCCTGCGTGCCTGGTGGGTCGTTACCCTGCCGGGCCTGGCCATCCTCATCACGGTGCTGGCGATCAACCTTGTCGGCGACGGCTTGCGCGACGCGCTCGATCCCAAGCTGAAGCGGAGCTGAGCCATGCCCCTGCTCGAAATCAAGAACCTCTCGGTATCCTTCGATACCTCTATCGGCCTGTTCAAGGCCGTCGACGGCATTGATGTGTCCGTCGATGGCCGTGAAGTGCTGGCCATTGTCGGCGAAAGCGGCTCGGGCAAGTCCGTGGCCATGCTGGCCGTCATGGGGCTGCTGCCCATCACCGCCACGGTGACCGCCGACAAGATGGCATTCGAGGGCCGCGACCTGCTGACGATGAACCCGGTCGACAAGCGCCGCATCATCGGCAAGGAGATCGCCATGATCTTCCAGGAGCCGGTGGCCAGTCTCAATCCGTGCTTCACCGTGGGCTTCCAGATCGAGGAAGTGCTCAGCCGCCATATGGGTCTCAGCGGCCGCGCGGCGCGCGACCGCGCCGTCGAGCTGCTGCAGCTGGTAGGCATTCGCGATGGCGCCGAGCGCCTCGGCGCCTTCCCCCACCAGATGAGCGGTGGCCAGTGCCAGCGCGTCATGATCGCCATGGCCATTGCCTGCAGCCCCAAGCTGCTGATTGCCGACGAGCCGACTACCGCGCTCGACGTCACCATCCAGCGCCAGATCCTCGACCTGCTGGTGCAGTTGCAGGTCGATACCGGCATGGGCCTGATCATGATCACCCACGACATGGGCGTGGTGGCCGAGACGGCCGACCGCGTCATCGTGCAGTACAAGGGCAAGAAGATGGAGGAGGCCGACGTGCTTTCGCTCTTCGAAAACCCCCAATCCAACTACACGCGGGCCCTGCTGTCGGCGCTGCCGGAAAATGCCGTGGGCGATCGACTGCCCACCGTTTCCGACTTCGTCTTCGAACCGGCGCCGGGAGTACGCTGATGGATACCCCCGTTCTCGAAGTCCGCAACCTCACCCGCGACTATGTCACCGCCGGCGGCCTGTTCAAGCCGGCCAAGATTGTCCACGCCGTCAAGGGGGTGAACTTCACCCTGGCCAAGGGTAAGACCCTGGCAGTCGTCGGGGAAAGCGGCTGCGGCAAATCCACCCTGGCCCGCATGATCACGCTGATCGACCAGCAGACCGCTGGCGATATCCTGATCGATGGCGAAGTGGTGGACAAGCGGCACGGCGTCACCAAGAAGATGCGGCAGAAGGTGCAGATCGTCTTCCAGAATCCCTATGGCTCGCTCAACCCGCGCCAGAAGATCGGCGAGGTCCTGGCCGAGCCCCTGCTGCTCAATACCGACATGTCCAGCGACGAGCGCCGGCAGAAGGCCATGGCCATGCTGCTCAAGGTCGGCCTGGGCCCCGAGCATTTCAATCGCTATCCGCACATGTTCTCGGGCGGCCAGCGCCAGCGCATCGCCATTGCCCGCGCCCTCATGCTCAATCCGAGCTTTCTGGTGCTTGATGAGCCCGTATCGGCGCTCGATCTCTCGGTTCAGGCGCAAATTCTCAACCTGCTCAAGGATCTGCAGGACGAATTCGGTCTGACCTATGTCTTCATCAGTCATGATCTCAGCGTCGTGCGCTACATCGCCGACGAGGTCATGGTGATGTATTACGGCGACGTTGTCGAACATGGCAGTCGCCAGTCGGTCTTTGACGACCCGCAGCATGACTATACCAAGACCCTGTTTGCGGCCACGCCGAAATCCGATGTCGCCAGCATTCGGCGCCGTGTGGAAGCCAAGGCGGCACTTTCTGCGTGATGGCCACGCAAGGCATGGAGCCGCGGGGCGGCTTCATGCGTTGCCCTTTCCATGAGCAATGACAGCCAGCAGCAGCGCAGCCTTCAGCCCGACCGCGGGCGCAACGCCTTCACGCCCGGTGCCATCCCCTGGCGCGGCTGGAAGGACATCGTTTATCGTCTGTTCGTGGGCTTCAACGAAAATCGGATATTGCTGACTGCGGCCGGCGTCACCTTCTTTCTGCTGCTGGCCCTGGCGCCGTCGCTCAGCCTGTTCGTGACCCTCTATGGCCTGCTCAACAATCCCGGTGGCGTGGTGCAGCAGCTCAACCTGCTGGTCGGCGTCATTCCCAATGGCGGGCTCGATATCATCCGCGAACAGCTGATGCGGCTGACCACCCAGGATGAACGCTCGCTCGGCATCACGCTGATCATTTCCCTGGCCGCCGCGCTCTGGGGCGCCGGCGCCGGGATCAAGGCGCTGTTCGAGGCCATGAACGTGGTCTATGGCGAGCAGGAAAAGCGCAATTTCTTCGCCGTCAACCTGCTGGCCCTGATCTTTCTTCTGGTGGGCCTGGTGCTGGCCATCGTCATGTTGAGCGTGGTTCTGGTTCTGCCTGTCGTCCTGAGCCTGCTCTCGCTGTCCCGTTATGACTGGCTGGTACAGCTGGGCGCCTATGCCGTCATGCTGCTGTTCCTGCTGCTGGCCGCCTCGGCGCTCTATCGCTGGGGCCCCAGCCGAAGCGAGGCCAGCTGGCGTTGGGTCACCCCCGGCAGCCTCTTTGCCGCCCTGGGGATCATGGCCGCCTCGGCGCTGTTCTCCTGGTACGCTGCCAATTTTTCCAATTACAGCGCTACCTATGGTTCGCTCGGCGCCGTCGTCGGCATGCTGACCTGGATCTGGCTCTCGGTCACCATCGTCATTCTGGGTGGTTCGCTCAATTCGGAGATCGAGCACCAGACCGCCGAGGATTCCACCACCGGCACGCCCAAGCCTCTGGGCGAGCGGGGCGCCTTTGTCGCCGACACGGTCGGGGAACGCTGGCCCGCCCGAGGCGGCGGCTCCGTTCCGCAGACGCCGCTCGAGGAACGGCCAGCCGACAAGCGCGCCGCCGAAAACTAGGCGGCCCTAGAGATTGATGCGCTGACCCAGCCGCGACGACGCCATCAGGGCCTCGATCAGCTGGTGCACCAGCAGCGCACTGTGCCCGGTCGATACCGGATCCCGGTCATGGCGCACGGCATCGGCAAATTCGGCGATCTGGGCGGCATGCCAGTCAAACGGGAAGGCCATGGGGTCGGCCCCGCCGCCGCCCTGGCTGGCTTCACCTTCGGTAATGGTGTCGCCGCTGCGGGTGCGGATCGTCAGATTGCCGGCGGTCAGTGTCGCCGAGGCCTCGGCAAAATTCAGCGTCAGGCTTTCTGGCCCGCCCGGGAAATTGGCCGTAGTCGCCATCATGGCGCCCACCGCGCCATTGACAAATTCCAGCCCTGCGGCCACGAAATCCTCGGTTTCCATCTGGTGCAGCCGGGTCGTCCTGGCCATGGCGGTGACCGCTGCGACGGGGCCGCAAAGGCTCAGCATCAGATCGAGCGAATGGATGGCCTGTGTGATCAGGACGCCACCGCCATCCTGGGCCAGCGTGCCGCGGCCAGGCTGATCGTAATAGCCCTGTTGCGGCCGCCACCACGGCACGACCAGATGCACCGCTTCGAGCTGCCCAAAGCGCTCCTGCGCAATGGCCTCGGCAAGCAGGCGCGAGGCGCGGCGAAAGCGGTGCTGGAAGATGACCCCCAGCCTGACCCCGGCATCGTCGCAACTGGCCACGATTCGCTCGGCAGCGGCCAGGCTCCGCTCCACCGGCTTTTCAACCAGCACATGCTTGCCGGCGCGGGCCGCGGCGGCAACGATCTCTTCGCGCGCATTGGGTGGCGTCAGCACCAGCACCGCGTCGAGCCGCGGATCGGCCAGCAGCGCCTCGTAGCTCTCGGCGGCCGGGAAACCGTGGCTTGCACAGAAGCCGTCGAGTTCGGCCCGGTTGCGCCGATAGACGCCGAGCACGGCAATACTGTCGCTGAGCGATTGCAGCGCCAAGCCATGCGGCTTAGCCCCCATGCCCGCGCCAATCACTCCAATGGCAAAACGCCCCTGCTCGTCACTCATGCCGGTATCCTCCATGCCGCTTTTCCTGCGTTCATTGGACCATGCCCGGCGGTTTGAGAAGGGCCTAGCTGGCCAGACGCCAGGTTTGCTGGCGCAGAAACTGCTCCAGGTCAGCGGCGCTGAGCGGCCGGGCAAAGGCATATCCCTGCAGGATGTCGCAACCCAGATCGGCCAGGATCGCCGCATGCTCCATGGTTTCGACGCCCTCAGCCACGACCTCTATGCCCATGGCCTTGCCGATATCGATGATGGAGGTCAGCAGGCGGCGCTGTGAACGGTCGGTCAGGACCGGCATGACCAGCTGGCGGTCGATCTTGAGCCGGGTCGGGTGCAGTTTCTGCAGCGACACGATCGAGGCATAGCCGGTGCCAAAATCATCGATCTCCACATCAATGCCGAGTTTCTTGATCTGCTCGATATTTCCGCAGACCACCTCATCGCCGTCATCCAGATAGATCGATTCCACCAGTTCAAACGAGATGCGGCCAGGGCCGATGTCGAGCTTGCGCAGACTACTGACCAGCTCCTCGTCATGCAGGCGCCGCAGCGAGACGTTGACCGAGACGCGCGGCACCACCAATCCCATCCCGTCCCAGCGGCGCAGGTCCGACAGCGATTGCTCGAGAATCAGCCTGTCTATGGTGGCCATTACATTGAGCTCTTCGGCGACCGGGATAAAACTGTCGGGAGCCTTGATGCCCTCCGTCGGATGGCGCCAGCGGGCCAGGGCCTCCACTCCAACCAGGTTATGGCTGCGCGCGTCAAATTGCGGCTGATAATAGGCGATGAATTCATCGCGCTCGAGCCCGCTCAGGATCTCGTCAGCCACGCGCTTGGTATTGATGACTTCCGCCTGCAGCTCATCGGAGAAGAATTCGTAGCAATTGCGGCCGCGAGCCTTGGCCCGGTAAAGCGCGATATCGGAATTGATCAGCAATTGCCGTCCCTCCAGCGTGCTGATGCTGCCGCGGGCAATGCCGATACTGACGCCGAACCGGCAATCATGGCCCTCATAGGCGACGGGCTGGCGCATCCGCCGAACGATCCGGCCGGCGAGGGCGGCAAGGTCCTCATGACTGTCATTGGCAGTAGTCAGCACCACGAATTCGTCGCCGCCGATGCGGGCGACGAAATCGCTGTCCCGGCACTTGGCGCGCAGCAAGGTGCTGGCATGCACCAGCATGGCATCGCCCGCGGCATGTCCCAGCGTATCATTGATCTGCTTGAAGCGATCCAGATCGATATGCAGCAGGGCGATGGATTGGTCGGCACCAAAGCCGCGGCCTGCCAGGCCCTGCAGCACCTCATCAAGATAGCGCCGATTGGGCAGTCCGGTCAGGCTGTCATGCAGGGCGTTGTGTTCGATGCGCACCCGCGCCGTCTCGAGCTCGGCATTGCGCGCCTGTGTCATGGCGGTCGCCCGCTGGAGCTCGAGATTGAGTTCCACATCCGCCGTGACATCCCAGTTGATGCCCAGGATGCGTGGATTGCGCCCGAGATCGCTGTACATCGCCCCCATTGAACGCAGATGCCGCACCGTGCCGTCGGCATGCACGCTGCGGAACGTGGACTGGTATCGCCCCGTCGCCATGACGTGAGCGAAGTCCTGCTCCGCCTGTGCCAGGTCATCTGGGTGCAGCGCCTTGCGCCAGTCCGGATAGTCGCGCGGGCCGCCATCGCTGGTAAGGCCATAGAGTTGGTTCATGCGGTCGTCCCAGACCAGGTCCCTGGTCACCACATCCATTTCCCATACGCCGATCTTGGAAATGCCCAGCGCCAGATCCAGTCGCCGGGTCGCCCGGGTCAGCTCAGCCTCGCGCCCCTTGAGGGCAAGGAAATGCCGATTGCGCTCGCCCACCAGATGGCCCGTGATGACAATGGGGACGAGGATCAATATCCCGGCGCCAAGGATTGCCAGCCGGAGCAACCAGTTGTCGCCGACGGCGGCGGCCCAGCCGCCCTTCGGCACCGCCGAAATGGTCCAGGAGCCCTGCGGCAGGGAAACTTCTGCCGTGACAGGCGACATGCCGCTCAGGTCCGGGCCGAAGAATGGCGGCATATCCTGCTGCAGGGCTTCGTTGCTTGTCAGGGAGATATCGATGTCCAGATGCGGATGGAACAACTGGCTGTCGTTATAGAGCTGGTCCACATCGATAATTGCCGAGACCAGACCCCAGAACTGGCGATCGTCTTCGCCACCGGTAAAGACCGGAAAGCGGCCGATAAAGCCCCTCCCGCCCTGCACCAGATCGACCGGGCCTGCCAGGACCAGGCGGCCGGTGTCGCGCGCCCGCAGGGCATCCTCCCGCTGCGCGGGATGGTCCCGATAGTCCAGTCCGATGGCTCGCTCATTGCCCGCCTGCGGATAGGTCATGGTGACGATCAGGTCGGGCGCCAGCGCGACCGAGCGCAACTGGGTCGGCTCTTCGAAGATCCGCCCTGCCAGGGCGGCAAACCGCGCGGCGGTCATGCTCTCCGGCTCGATGGCAATAGTCGAGACCAACCCGCGCACCAACTGGATATTGGCTGCAATATTGCCTTCGAGTTTGGCCCGGAGCACTGCCAGTTCCGCCAGTACCCGCGACTGCGCCCGTTCTCGCTCGATGGTGGCGCTTTGCAGGTCGAGATAGAGCCCGCCGATCAGCAGCACGATCAGCCCGAGCAGCGCCGGCAGCATTGTGGGCTGCAGCCAGCCATGTCGGTCCTGTAGAGGAGCTTGAGAGTTGGCCACGGCTGCTCAGTTCTAAGACGGTTCTATCCCGCCGTGACTGTGCTGCCCGCAGATTGAGGATTAATGCCATCCGCCGCGGTATTTTGTCGGGCTGGTTAGCGCCTGGTTAATCCGGTAGCCGGCCGGTTTCGATCAGCGCCACGCCCGCATCCTTGCAGAGCTGGCGGAAGGCCTCGGACGGGCAATGATCGGTAACGAAGCTGCCGATCTGGTCGATGCGGGCAATCCGTACCGGGGCTGACCGGCTGAACTTGCCCTGGTCGGCAACCAGGATCACGTGGCGGGCATTGGCGATAATGGCCTGGGCCACCTTGACCTCGCGATAGTCGAAGTCGAGCAGGGCCCCCTCTTCGTCCAGCGCCGACGCACCGATCACCGCATAGTCCACCTTGAACTGCGAGAAGAACCCGGCCGCCACCTCCCCCACCACGCCGCCATCGGAAGGGCGAACCACGCCGCCGGCAATCACGACCTCGAAGCGCGGATAGACCCGCATGCGGTTGGCCACATTGATATTGTTGGTCACCACCATGAGGCCCGAATGATCGAGCAGCGACTGGCTCACCGCCTCGGTCGTGGTGCCGATATTGATGAACAGCGAGGCATCATTGGGAATGAGCGCGGCTGCCGCCTTGCCGATCGCCTGCTTGGCTGGCGCCGCGATACGGCGGCGCGCCTCATATTCGAGGTTTTCCACCCCCGAGGGCAGCGTTGCCCCGCCATGCACCCTTGTCAGCTGCCGCTGCTCGCAGAGCTGGTTGAGATCCTTGCGGATGGTCTGCACCGAAACGCCGAAATGGCTGGCCAGCGCGTCGACGCTGACGCCGTGCTGCTGCCGGGCCAGGGCCAGGATTTCCCGATGTCTTT
>CAXBHD010000022.1:0-21993 GCA_963975335.1 uncultured Devosia sp.
GTGGCGTCCCAAAACGGCCAATCTTCGCCGCCACAAGGGGTCCTCAGGGCCCAAGGGAGAATTCAACGTCGTGACATCGCTTTTGAACCGCTTCGCGCGCCCGGCCCTGATGGCCATTCTGCTGGCGGCCACGGCAAGCCATCCCGCACAGTCGGCTCAGGCCGTCCAGACCGCCCAGTCGGACGCGCGGACCAGCTTCGATCTGCTGCCCCTGTTCCAGACCAGCGCCACGGGCGCCTATATGGCCGGCCAGCAGGCGCTGCAGGATCTGCGCACCGACGAGGCAGCCCGCTATTTCTACCAGGCCGCCCAGGCCGACTGGCAGAACGCCGTGCTTGTCGAGCGCGCCTTCATCGCCTTTGCCGCCGACGGGCAGATCGGGCAGGCGGCCTCCACCGCCAAGCACCTGCTTGAACTCGACCCCTCCAATGAGCTTGCCGAACTGGTAATCGCCACCGAGGCGCTCAAGGAGCGCCGTTATGATTCCGCCGAACGCCAGCTTGGCGCCATCGGCCAGGACAGCTTTACCGGCATTACCGCCAGCATTCTGCGCGCCTGGGCCATGGTCGGGGCCAATCGCAAGGCCGATGCCGATGCCATGCTCGATACGCTGGGCGAGACCGGGCTGGACGATTTCCTCATTTTCCACCGTGCCTTGATGGCCGAAGTGGCCGGCCAGACCGACAATGCCATCAAGCTGGCCGGGGATGCCTTCCTTGCCGAGCCCTATGTAGCCCGCGTGGTCGAGCTCTATGCCCGCGTGCTGGCCAATGCCGGGCGCTTCGACGAAGCCACGGACGTCATTGCCGAATTCGAGGATCAGGGCCTGACCCATCCCTATGTCACCCTGGTACGCGAGCAGATCGCCGATGGGCAGCGCCCCGGCATCTTCGCCTCCAATGTGCAGGTGGGGGCCGCCGAAATGTTCCACGGCATCGGCGTGGCGCTGTCGCGCGATGGCAGCCTCGATCTGTCGCTGGTCTTCCTGCGCATGGGTCTCTATCTCGATCCCAATGCCGATGTGATTTCCCTGGCGCTGGGCGAGCTGCTCGATACGGCCGGTCAGCATGATGCCGCCAACCGCATCTATGATGCCGTGCCGGCCACATCGGTGATGAAGCCCACCGCGGTGGTGCGCATCGCCCAGAATCTCGATGCCCTGGGCGATCGCCCCGAGGCATTGCGGCGTCTGGGCAATATCGTGGCGACCCAGCCCGACGATCTCGATGCGGTCTCGGTCTATGGCGACTTGCTGCGCTATGACGAGCAATTTGTCGACGCAGCCGAAGCCTATACCAAGGCGCTGGCCATAACCGGTGGCGACCACCCGGCCGACTGGCGCTTTTACTATGTGCGCGGCATCGCCTATGAGCGGGCCAAGCAATGGCCCAAGGCCGAGGCCGACTTCCTCCGGGCGCTCGAACTCAATCCCGACCAGCCCGCCGTGCTGAACTATCTCGGCTATAGCTGGATCGACCAGGACATGCACCTCATCGAGGCGCTGGCCATGATCGAGAAGGCCGTCGAGGCACAGCCCCAGGATGGCTATATCGTCGATTCGCTGGGCTGGGCCTTCTACAAGCTCGGTCGCATCGACGAGGCCGTTGCGACCCTGGAGCGCGCCGTGCTGCTGCGCCCCAACGATCCCGAGCTCAACGACCATCTGGGCGACGCCTATTGGAAGGCCGGACGCGAGCTCGAGGCCCGCTTCCAGTGGAAGATCGCCGCGGCCATGGATGAGGACGGTCACGTCAAGGAGCGGGTGGCGAGCAAGCTGGCCGATGGCCTGACGGCAGATAACGCGACGGAATAGCGCCAGCGTGCTCGAGCCTGTCATCCACATCGCGCCGGCCAAGATCAATCTGGCGCTGCATGTCACGCGGCGGCGCGAGGACGGCTATCATGATCTGGAAAGCCTCGTGGTCTTTGCCGCCCTGGCCGACGAGATCGAGGCCGTGCCGGACAAGGCGGATTCGCTGACCATTGTCGGTCCGTTCGCGCCCGGCCTGGCGGCGGGGGAAACCAATCTGGTCCTGCGCGCCATTGCCGCTTTCCGCGCCCGCTGGCCCGATGCCGTGCCCACCGGCCTGGCGCTGCGCCTCACCAAGAATCTGCCGGTCGCCGCGGGCATCGGCGGTGGTTCGGCCGACGCGGCTGCCGCCTTGCGCCTGATGGCGTCCCAGTCGAGCCACGCCATCCCGGTCCCCGAACTGTCCGATCTGGCAGCCCGGTTGGGCGCCGACGTGCCGGCCTGCCTGGTTTCAGCGCCGCTGCTGGCGCGCGGGGTGGGTGAACTGCTCGAAGTGCTGCCCGAATTTCCCGAACTGCATATCGTGCTGGTCAATCCGCTGGTGCCGCTGGCCACTGCCGACGTGTTCCGCCGCCTGCGCGCCCATGACAATTATCCGCTGCCTGCATTGCCCTCGCCACTGACCCGGCCGGTGCAGCTGGGCATCTGGCTGGCCGAAACCCGCAATGACCTGCAGCCCCCCGCAGTCAAGCTGGTGCCGGTGATCGGCGAGATAGTCGACCATCTGGCGGCGGCACAGGGCTGCATGCTGGCCCGCATGTCGGGCTCCGGGGCCACGGTGTTCGGGCTTTTCGGCTCAAGCGGCCAGGCGCATCAGGCCGCCCAGCTGATGCGGGCGCAGAACCCCGAGCACTGGGTTGCCGCCGCGCCTCTGCTGCGGCCCGGCGGCTAGTAGGCGCGCAACACGCTGAATTCGACCACATCATTGAGCAGGGTGCGAAGATCGGAAGCGGGCAGGGCCTCGAGCGCCTGCTGGGCGGCATGCGCATGCGCCTGCGCCTGTGCCAGGGTGCGGGGCAGGGCATCGAGCCGGGTGAGGATGGCCACCACGGCGTCGACCTGTTCGGCCGTCGCATCAGGATCGCCCAGGGCGGTGCTGATAATGTCGCGTTCGGCCGCTGTGCCGTCCGCCAGGGCCAGGATGATCGGCAGGGTCATCTTGCCCTCGCGCAGGTCATCGCCGGTATTCTTGCCCAGCGTGCCGGCCTGCCCGCCATAATCGAGCGCATCGTCGACCAGCTGGAAGGCATTGCCCAGTTCAAGGCCATAGGCGGCCAGCGCCTGGCGTCCCGCCGCATCCGCGCCGCCGGCCATGGCGCCCACCTCGCAGGCCGCCTGGAACAGTACCGCGGTCTTGGCGCGAATCACCTCGGCATAGTCGGCGGCGGTGGTTGTCAGATCGCCCGTCTTGGACAGCTGGAACACTTCGCCTTCCGCCATCACCGCCGAGGCCGCCGACAATACGCCCAGCGAATCGATGTCGCGGGTTTCCACCATCATCATGAAGGCCTGGCCGAGCAGGAAGTCGCCCACCAGGATCGAGGCCTTGTTGCCCCATACCATGCGGGCGGCCGGCTTGCCGCGGCGCATGTCGCTCTCGTCGACCACGTCATCATGCAGCAGGGTGGCATTGTGCATGAATTCGACGGCCGCGGCGAAGTTGATCGCCGAGCCATTGCCCTTGCCGAATAGCTGCGCTGCCGCCACGGTCAGCATCGGCCGCAGCCGCTTGCCGCCGCTGTCGATCAGGTAACGCGCCAGCTCGGGCACCATTTCGACATGCGAATTGGCCCGGCTCAGGATCAGCTCATTGACCCTGGCCATGTCATCGGCAGTCGCCGCCAGCAACCGGTCGATCGGGGTTGCGATGGGCGCCTCTTTGATTTGAGTCAGCACTGACACCGTCTAATCACCCCAATGCCATCGGCTAAATTGATTGAGTCTGCGGGCTCTGCCCATGTAAGGTCGCGCAAAACCGGCCTTTTCGGGTGCGATGTCCCTAGACCAGCCTAGAGCCTTTGTAAAACACCAAACGGTAACGCGCGACGCCTTTTTGGGCGGCAGGCTCACTGTGTCGCAGCCGCGCCATGGCTTTCGCGCCGGATTGGACTCCGTGTTGCTGGGCGCAGCGGTCGGCCAGGGGCGCTCCAGCCTGCTTGATCTGGGCACCGGCGTCGGGACGGCCGCCTTGGTGGCGCTGGCGCATGCGCCCTCGCTCGCGGCGCTTCTGGTCGATCAAAACCTCGAGATGTTGGCGCTGGCCGCCGAGAACCTGGCCGGCAATGACCTCGCCGGACGCGCCCATACGCTGGCCGTCGACGTCACCGCCAAGGGCACGGTGCGTCAGGCGGCCGGCCTGCGCGACAATGCCTTTGACGTGGTCATCGCCAACCCGCCGTTTTTTGCCGATGGTGCCGGCACCCTGGCCGATGATGCCGGCCGGGCCGGATCCCGCCACATGGATGCAGCAGCGCTCGACCTCTGGGTCAAGACGGCGGCCGGCTGCGCGACTTCGGGTGGCGAGGTCATCTTCATCTACCCGGCCGAGACGCTGGCGCCCCTATTGGCAGCCTTCGACCAGCGCTTTGGCGCCATCACCATCCTGCCGCTGACGCCCCGGCCGGGCGCTGCCGCCAGCCGCGTCCTGCTGCGGGCCGTCAAGGGCTCGCGCGCCCCGCTCACCCTGCTGGCCAGCCGGGCGCTGCATGATGCGGCCGGGCGCGCCTTCGACCCCGCCTTTGACGCAATTTTCCGCGGCGCGGCCCGCCTCGACTGGTAATCCCGCCCATGACCGCCTAAGTCTGGCAGCGGTTTTGATGAGAGGCGCAATGATGAACGATCTGGCCCGACAGGCGGCTACCTGGCTGCAGCGCCTCACCGGTCGGCGCGGCGCCGTCATCCCCGTGGTCAAGCTGCAGGGCGTCATCTCAGCCGATCCCCGCCCTGGCCGGCTCAACATGGCCAGCGTCGCGCCGCTGCTCAAGCGCGCCTTCGCCATCAAGTCGGCGCCCGCCATCGCCATCGTCATCAACTCGCCCGGCGGCTCGCCGGTGCAGAGCCGGCTGATCTCCAAGCGCATTCGTGACCTCGCCGACGAGCATAACAAGTCCGTCCTGGTCTTTGTCGAGGATGCGGCGGCCTCGGGCGGCTATTTCATCGCCGTGGCCGGCGACGAGATCATCGTTGATCCCTCCTCCGTCGTCGGCTCGATCGGCGTCATCATGGCCGGCTTCGGCTTTGTCGGCATGCTGGAAAAGCTCGGCGTCGAGCGCCGCGTCCATACTGCGGGCACCAACAAGTCCACCCTCGATCCCTTCCTGCCCGAAAAGCCTGGCGATATCGAGCGCATCAAGCAGGTCGAGCTCGATATCCATCAGACCTTCATCGAGGCGGTCAAGGCGCGCCGGGGCGCCCGCCTCAAGGCCGCCGACGAAACCCTGTTCACCGGCGAATGGTGGACCGGAAAGCAGGGTGTGGCGCTCGGCCTGGTCGATGCTCTGGGCGATCTGCACGAGACGCTGCATACCCGCTATGGCAAGGATGTCCGGCTCAAGCTGATCGAGCCGAAGCGCGGGCTTATCAACCTGCCACGCCTGGGTTTTTCGGCCGCTGGCCTGGCCGGCGACCTGGCTGCCACCGTTGAAGACCGCGCCGTCTGGGCGCGACTGGGGCTCTGATCCATGCTGCTGCGCATTCTCATCTTTGTCGCCATCGCCATCTTCATCTATCTCGGCGTGATGAAGATCTGGCACGACTGGACCCGCCAGTTCAAGTCCGAGGACGAAGAAGCCCGCCGCCTGCGCCGCGAACGTGACCTGCGCGAACGCGAACAGCCCGGCATCATCGACCTCAAGCGCGACGATGATGGCCGCTTCCGGCCGGAAGATGACGACAAACGCCGTTGACCCTGCCGGGCGGCCAAACTAGAGGTTTGTGCCAGTTAGCAGGGACTGCCACATGACCATCCGCCCACCGCACATGGACCCGAAAAACTCGTTTCAGGGTCTGATCCTCACGCTGCAGCAATTCTGGGCGGAGCAGGGCTGCGACGGCATGGAAGTCAGCCAGTTCACCTATTTCCAGCAGGTGGCCGGCTTTGAATGCAACCCGGTCTCGGGCGAGCTGACCTATGGGCTGGAGCGCCTGGCCTGCTATCTGCAGAATGTCGACTCCATCATGGAGCTCAACTTCAATGGCGGCAGCGGCGACGACAAGGTGACCTATGCCGACGTCTTCCTGCAGAACGAGCAGGAGCAGTCCAGGTACAATTTCGAGGCCGCCGATACCGACATCCTGTTCCGCCACTTTGCCGATGCGGAAAACGAATGCCGCGCCATCCTGGCCAAGGGCGCCACGGGCAACCAGCATACCATGGCCATCCCGGCCTATGAGCAGGTGCTCAAGGCCGCGCATAACTTCAACCTGCTCGACGCCCGCGGCGTCATCTCGGTGACCGAGCGGCAGAGCTATATCCTGCGCATTCGCGAACTGGCCAAGAGCTGTGGCGAAGCCTGGCTGCAAACCGCCGGCGGCGGCGCGGAATAGCACCCAGCCCATTGCGCGCAACGCAGGGCAATGCCAGTGTCCGCCCAGCATAAGCAATGCTTTGGGGAGCCTCTGCCATGATCGGTTGGATTATTCTGGGCCTGGTGGTTGTCGCCGCCTTCTACGCCGTCAGCATCTATAACGGCCTGGTCAAGAACCGGCAGATGGTCTCCGAGGGCTGGTCGGGCATCGATGTGCAGCTCAAGCGCCGCACCGACCTGATCCCCAACCTCATGGAAACGGTAAAGGGCTATATGGGCCATGAGCGCGAAACGCTCGAGGCCGTCACCAATGCCCGCGCCGCTGCCACCAGCGCCGCCAATGGCACGCCCGAGCAGCGCGCCGCCGCCGAAGGCCAGCTATCCTCCGCCCTGGGCCGGCTGATCGCCACGGCAGAGGCCTATCCCGACCTCAAGGCCAATACGACTTTCCTGGAATTCCAGGCCGCGCTGCAGACCGTCGAGGACGAGATCCAGATGGCGCGCCGCTATTACAATGGCGCCGTGCGCAATCTCAACGTCATGGTCGAATCCGTGCCGTCCAACTTCATCGCCGGCCCTTTCGGCTTTCACACCGCGCAGTATTTCGAGCTCGACAGTGACGCCGAGCGCGCTGTCCCTGCGGTCAAGTTCAACTAGCCCCCATGCCCGCTCTGTCCAGGCTCCTGCTCGCCCTGCTGCTGGCGCTGTTTCTCGTCCTGCCGGCAACGGCCCGCGAAGAGATCACCGCCTATGCCAGTGCCATTGACCTGGCCGTCGACGGCACGGTCACCGTGACCGAAACCATCACCGTCAATGCCGAGGGCATCGACATCCGGCGCGGCATCTATCGCGACATCCCGGTCGTGCTGGCCGGCAGCGATGGCGGCAAATTGCGGCCCGACTTTGCCGTGGTCGACGTGCAGCGGGACGGACGGAGCGAGCCCTTCCGCGTCGAGCGCATGGGCAATTTCCAGCGCATCTGGATCGGCGACCCGGACGTGCTGCTCACCCGTGGCCGCCATATCTATGCCATTACCTTCACCATGAGCCGCATGGCCCGCGCTTTCGAGGACCATGACGAGCTCTACTGGAACGTCACCGGCAATTACTGGATCTTTCCGATCCGCTCTGCCGAAGCGGCAGTGACCCTGCCCGAAGGGGCCGTGATCAATGATCTGGTCGGCTATACCGGCGCGGTCGGGGCCACCGAGCAGGCCGTGTCGATCCGGCGCATCAGCGACAATAACGCCCGCATTCAAACCACCCGGGTGCTGGGCGCCGGCGAGGGCATGACCATTGCCATCGCTTTCAACAAGGGCGTGATCGAATACCCGGCCGGCCTTGATGCCTGGCTGCAGCGCCTATTCGACCTGCGCGACAACATTATCCCGGTGCTCGCCGCGCTCCTGGCCGCCGCCTATAATGCCCTGGCCTGGTACCGGGTCGGCCGCGATCCGCAAAAGGGCGTCATCTTTCCGCGCTTTCACGCCCCGCAGGGCTTTTCGCCGGCGCTGGTGCACTACATCGACAAATGGGGCTTCAGTGACAGCGGCTGGACAGCGCTGACCGCGGCGATCTTTGATCTCGGCGTCAAGGGCCTCGTCACCATCGACAATAGCACCGACAATCTGCGCCTGTCGGTGACGGGCAAGCAGCCGGAAGGGCCTCTGCCGGCCGGCGAGGCGGTGATTTTTGATTATTTGCAGAGCCAGCAGAGCGTCGAGATCAACACCACGACCGGGCCGGCGCTGCAGAAGCGCCGCGCGGCTTTCGTCGCCGCCATTGCCGCAGAAAACCGTACCCGCTGGTTCAAGACCAATATCGTCTATTCGATCTTTGGCTACCTGCTGGGCATTGCCCTGCTGGCCGGCATGACCTTTGCCGATATCCTTGATCCGCTCTGGCTGATCGGCTCGATCATCCTGGGCATCCTGCTGTCCTCGCTGGGTGGCCTGATCAGCAAGGGCTTCCAGAAGCGCTATCTGTCCCGCGTTTTCATCGCCATCTGGATTGCCATCGCCGCCTTCAACATTCTGGGCTTCGCCCTCGACAGCCTTTCGGCAGTGCAGCTCAACATCGCTGCCATTTCGGCCATTTCCATCGTCGTGGTCACCATCGTCTTTGCCTTCCTGATGCGCGCGCCCACGCTGCAGGGGCGCAAGGTGATGGACGAGATCGATGGCCTCAAACTCTATCTCGAGACGGCGGAAAAAGAGCGCATGAACATGCAGGGTGTGCCGCCGATGACGGTGACGCGCTTCGAACGGCTGCTGCCCTTTGCCATCGCCCTGGGTGTCGAAAAGCCGTGGAGCGAGCATTTCGAGGCCGAACTGGCGCGTCATGCCGTCGCCGATGCGCCCGATCACTATGCGCCCCTCTGGTATTCGGGTGGCATGCCCGGGTCGAGCGGCAATGCGGCCAGCAATATGACCCATGCCGTCAGTGCTGCAGCGGCCTCGATGACCGCGGCCATGGTGGCCGCCCAGCCGGTCCAGGCCAGTTCTTCCGGCTTTTCCGGCGGTGGTGGCGGTGGCGGCGGCGGCTTTTCCGGCGGCGGTGGTGGCGGAGGCGGGGGCGGCGGCTGGTAATCGGCGTGTAGACATCCAAGCCCGCCCAAGCTAAGCAAAACCGCGCTTTCCAACCTTGGTATCTGTCATGCCCGAACTGCTGCTCGAACTGTTTTCCGAGGAAATCCCGGCCCGCCTGCAACGGCGCGCGGCCGATGACCTCAAGAAACTGGTGACCAATGCGCTGGTCGATGCGGGCCTGGTCTATGAGGGTGCCAAGGCCTTCGTCACCCCGCGCCGCCTGGCGCTGACGGTCACCGGCCTGCCGGCCCGCTCGCCCGATA
Source organism: uncultured Devosia sp. (assembly GCA_963975335.1). Lineage (GTDB taxonomy): Bacteria > Pseudomonadota > Alphaproteobacteria > Rhizobiales > Devosiaceae > Devosia. The sequence goes on from CAXBHD010000022.1 coordinate 9,188, forward strand.
CGCGCGAAGAGAAAAAGGGTCCCAAGGTCGGGGCGCCACAGCCGGCCATTGACGGCTTCCTGCGCGGCGCGGGCCTCGTCTCGCTGGATCAGGCCAAGATCGAAAGCGACCCCAAAAAGGGCGATTTCTACGTCGCCCTGATCGAAAAGCCCGGCGCCGATGCCGTCAGCCTGCTCTCGGTGATCCTGCCCAAGCTGCTGGTCGATTTCCCCTGGGCCAAGTCGATGCGCTGGGGTTCGGGCACATTCAACTGGGTGCGGCCCCTGCGCGCCATTACCGCCACCTTCGGCAGCGAAAACGAGGAGCCGGTGGTCATCCCCTTCGACTCCAACGAACTGACCTCGGGCCAGACCACTTTCGGCCACCGTTTCCTTGCCCCCGACGCCATCCGCGTGCGCCGCTTCGATGATTACGTGACGGCGCTCGAGCGCGCCAAGGTCGTGCTCGACATCGACCGCCGCAAGGACATCATCCGCACCGATGCGGCCCACCTGGCCTTTGCCCAGGGCCTCTCGATCATTGACGATGAAGCCCTGCTCGAAGAGGTGGCCGGTCTCGTCGAATGGCCCGTCGTCATGATGGGGACCTTTGATCCCGCCTTCCTCAAGCTGCCCGAGGAAGTCATCATCGCCACCATCCGCGCCAACCAGAAATGCTTCTGCCTGCGCGATGCCGCGGGCAAGCTGGCGCCCAATTTCATCATCACCGCCAATACCGAGGCCAGCGATGGCGGCGCAGTGATCACCGCGGGCAATGAGCGCGTCATCCGCGCCCGGCTGAGCGATGCCATGTTCTTCTACCAGGGCGATCTGGCCCTGCCGCTCGAGCATGGCCTGCCCAAGCTCGAAGATACAGTGTTCCATGCCAAGCTGGGCAGCCAGTTCGCCCGCGTCGAACGGCTGGTCAAGCTGGCCGGCGAGATCGCCCCTTTGGTCGGCGCCGATCCCGAACGCGCCAAGCGCGCCGCCATGCTGGCCAAGGCGGACCTCACCACCGGCATGGTCGGCGAATTCCCCGAACTGCAGGGCCTGATGGGGCGCTATTACGCCAGTGCGCAGGGCGAGCCAGCCGATATCGCGACCGCTATCGAGATGCACTACAAGCCGCTCGGCCCCACCGACGCCGTGCCCACCGAGCCGGTGTCGATCGCCGTGGCCCTCGCCGACAAGCTCGACCTGCTGACCGGCTTCTGGGCCATCGACGAGAAGCCCACCGGCTCGCGCGATCCGTTTGCGCTGCGTCGTGCGGCGCTGGGCGTGATCCGCATCATCACTGAGAATGGGCTTTCTCTCAGTTTGTCTTCTCTTATTGATAGTGCTCATAGGCGACAGATGCGCGCTGAAGCCGCACGCTTCCGCGAAAGCGGGGGCAGTTTTATTTTGCCGCTGATTGATAAGGTTATTCAAAGGGACAAGGTCTACGATGCCATCGTTTCTGCCGATGACGTCGAGAATCCGTATAATTTCACAAATCAATTGGGCCAATTCAACAACTGGCACTCTGAGATACAGGCAGAAGCCTACGCTTATCTCCTCGATGATAACAAGGGGCCGCATGCCGAGATCATAAAGACCGGAATTCTCGCAATTCAAGCCGATCTTCTCACCTTCTTCCACGACCGCCTCAAGGGCACCCTGCGCGATGCCGGCGCCCGCCATGACCTGGTCGATGCCGTGATTTCGGCCGACAGCGATGACATGCTGCAGATCACCCAGCGTGCCGAGGCGCTCTCGGCCCTGTTGTCATCCGCCGACGGGCAGAACCTGCTGGCCGGCTACAAGCGCGCCGCCAATATTCTGGCTGCCGAAGAGAAGAAGGACGGCAAGGCCTATGCCGGCACGGTGGCCCAGGATGCCCTCAAGCTTCCCGAAGAGACGGCCCTGGCCTTTGCCGTCGATGCGGTCCACGCCTCGGTAGCAGGCCATGTGGCGCGGGACGACTATCGCGGCGCCATGGCCGAGCTGGCGACCTTGCGCGCGCCTGTCGATGCCTTCTTCACGTCGGTGATGGTCAATGATGAGGATGCCGCCGTCCGCGCCAACCGTCTCAACCTGCTGCCCCGCCTGCGCGACACCATGCATCTGGTTGCCGATTTCTCCAAGGTGGCCGGCTAGCAGGCCGGCCGCTCAGCGCGGGGGCAGGGCGCAGCGGACGGGGCCCATGCTCGTGGTGAAATCGAATACCGTGTCGCCATTCTCATCGGTGATGAAGCTGCCTTTGAGCGCGATATCCGCGAGAGGGCCGCTCAGCGCCTGCACCTGCGGCCCCGACGAGGCCACCTGGCCCTGGCCGCGCGGCATGTCTTCGGCGGCAAAGTCATAATCCCCCGCCACGAACAGGGTGAGCATGCCAAAGCTTGCGCCGGCCGCATCGGTGCAATGATAAATTCCCGGCGGCGGAAACTGCGCCGCGGCCGGCAGCGTTAGGCACATCAATATGGTGGCGGCGACGAGGCTTTTGCGTAACATGCGCGCATGGTGCCTCGGCATGCCGGCAATGCCAAATCAAACTGCCGCTATCAAAGGAATTTGTGCATGAGCGTGGGTCTGCTTGCTTTGCTCGATGACGTGGCCGGCCTGGTCAAGGTTGCCGCCGCCTCGCTTGACGACGTTGCCGGCCAGGCGGCCAAGGCGGGCGTCAAGGCGGCCGGCGCGGTGATCGACGATGCCGCCGTCACCCCCCGCTATGTCGATGGCTTTACCGCCGATCGCGAATTGCCCATTGTCGGCGCCATTGCCTGGGGCTCGATCAGGAACAAGCTGGTCTTCCTGCTCCCGGCGGCCCTGCTGCTCAGCGCCTTCCTGCCCTGGGCGATGACCCCCCTGCTGATGATTGGCGGGGCCTATCTCTGCTACGAGGGCGCCGAAAAGGTCTTTCATGCCCTGGCGCCCCATGAGGCTGAGGCGCATGAGGCCACGCTTGAGCCCATTGCGGTCAATGCCGCGACCCTGGAAGACCAGAAGATTGCCGGCGCCATCCAGACCGATTTCATTCTTTCCGCCGAGATCATGACCATCGCGCTTTCGGCCATTGACGTGCCCGATATCTGGACGCGGGCGCTGATCCTGGCGCTGGTCGGCATCGGCATTACCGTCGTGGTCTATGGTGGCGTGGCCCTGATCGTGAAGGGGGACGATGTTGGCCTCTGGCTGGCACGCCATGCCCGGACCGGCGCGGGCCGGGGCTTTGGCCGTGCCCTGGTCACCGGCATGCCTGTCTTCATGCAGGTGCTCAGCGTCGTCGGCACGGCCGCCATGATCTGGGTGGGTGGCGGCATTATCGCCCATGGCCTGGTCGCCTTCGGCATTGCCGGGCCGGAGCATGTCATCGAGTCGGCGTCCGAATGGGCGTCCCATGCCATGCCCGCCATTGGCGACTTTGCCGGCTGGCTGATCATGGCGCTGATCGATGGCATTGGCGGGCTGGTGCTGGGCGCGCTGCTGATCCCGGTCGTGGGCTATGCTCTGGCGCCGGCCTGGAAGGCGATCAAGCGCCTGCTGCCCCGTCGGAGCCCCTCGCCTCTATGAGGGAAGGGCCGGCTAGCGCCGGCCCTTGAACGGCGCCATGCCCTCATTGGCCAGCTGGTCGGCGCGCTCGTTGAGGTCGTGCCCGGCATGGCCCTTGACCCAGCGCCAGTCGATCGTGTGGCGCTTGGTGGCTTCGTCCAGCGCCTGCCAGAGCTCGAGATTCTTGACCGGCTTCTTGTCGGCCGTCTTCCAGCCGTTCTTCTTCCAGCCCTTCATCCAGCTCTGCACGCCGTTTTTGACATATTGGCTGTCGGTATGCAGTTCCACGGTGCAGGGCCTGGTCAGCGCATTGAGCGCTTCGATGGCGGCGGTGAGCTCCATCTTGTTATTGGTGGTGAGCTCGGCGCCGCCACACAATTCCTTGGTCTTGTCGCCATATTGCAGAATGGCGCCCCAGCCGCCCGGGCCCGGATTGCCCGAACAGGCCCCGTCGGTATGGATGATCACGGTTTCGGTCATGCCGATAATTGCCCCTTGTGCATGATATGGAACTGGGTCTGCTGCCCGTCCACCAGGCCCACATGCGTGCGCACCATGCCGATCTTGTTCAGCACCGCCAGTGACGGCGCATTGCGCATATCGGCGAAGCCGAGGAAATACATCCAGTCCGTTTCAGCAAACAGCCAGTCGCGCAGGGCGACGGCGGCCTCTGTAGCGTAGCCCTCGCCATGATATTCGGGAAACAAGGCGTAGCCGATTTCCGGCTCACCCCGTTCGCCATGCAGCCCAAACCCGGCGCGACCCAATAGGACGCCATCGCTTTTGCGCTGCACGCGAAGCTTGCCCATGCGGTGGCTGGCGAAATTATCGCGCCACAGCGCGATCCTTGCCGCGCAGTCCGCACGATTCCAGGGCGCGCCGTCCCCCCTGAGATAGCGCGACACATCAGGGTTGCCGTGCAGGCGCAACAGGTCATCGACCTGGTCGACGCTCCAGCCCGAGAGCACCAGGCGATCGGTTTCCAGCAGCCTCAGATCGCTCATTCAGCGATGGCCGCCTCGATGGCCCGCAATTCGCGCGGGATATTGAAGGCGATGTTTTCCTTGGCGGTGACGCGTGCCTCGACCTTGATCTCATAGCGCTGCGCAAAGGCCTCGATCACCTCGTCGACCAGCTTTTCCGGTGCCGAGGCGCCCGCCGATACGCCCAGCGTGCGGATGCCGGCAAAGCGGTCCCAGTCGATCTCGGACGCGCGGTCGACCAGCATCGAGATCTTGCAGCCGGCCCGTTCGGCCACTTCCACCAGCCGCAGCGAATTGGACGAATTGGGCGAACCCACCACGATCATCGCATCCACTTCCGGCGCCACGGCCTTGATGGCCTCCTGCCGATTGGTGGTGGCGTAGCAGATGTCTTCCTTGTGCGGCCCGTTGATCGCGGGAAAACGCGCCTTGAGCGCCGCCACGATCTCGCGCGTGTCGTCTACCGACAGCGTTGTCTGCGTCACAAAGGCTAGGTTCTGTGGATCCCGGGGCGCAAACACGGTCGCATCGGCCACCGTTTCGATCAGGGTTATGGCGCCGTCGGGCAGCTGACCCATGGTACCAACCACTTCCGGGTGCCCCTTATGGCCGATCAGCACGATTTCGTGACCCTCGGCAAAGTGCCGCTGTGCCTCCACATGCACCTTGCTGACCAAAGGACAGGTGGCGTCCAGGAAGAACATCTTGCGGCTCTTGGCATCGGCCGGCACCGATTTGGGCACGCCATGCGCCGAGAACACGACCGGCGCGCCGGTTTCGGGAATCTCGCTGAGCTCCTCGACAAAGATGGCGCCTTTGTCGCGCAGGCCATCCACAACATATTTGTTGTGTACGATGGCATGCCGCACATAGACCGGCGCGCCATATTTCTCGAGCGCGAGCTCGACGATCTGGATGGCGCGATCCACCCCGGCGCAAAAGCCGCGGGGGGCGCAGAGCAAAATGTCTAGTTGTGGCCGCTTTTCCATAGGAGATGAGATGCTTTCGACACGGCGACAAGTCAAGTCTTGTTGCAGCGGCCAAGCCGCGCAGGCATGATGGCCCTCTAACCACGACAGGGACCGAGCAGTGAGTTTGGCGCAGGAAATGTTCGCGATCGCCCCGGCCATGGGGAAGGCGAACCTGTCGGCCAGCCAGCTCAAGCTGCTCAGCGGCAAGGCGCGCTGGATTTTCCGCGTCGGCGAGGCTGGCTTTCCCACGGTTCCCACCATCGCTTTGACCCGCGCCGCCTGGGAGGCGCTGCAGGCCGAACGCGGCCGCAAGGACATTCGCCTGCGCACCCACTGGGTCGCCTGCCTGTTCAAGCTGGTCGGCAAGGATGGCACGCCGCCGCCTCTGGTGGTGCGCACCTCGGCGGCCACCCATAATGGGGGCCTGATGCCGGCCCGGCTCGGCATCCCCGCTCCGGCCAATCCCGAAGATGCCGTCGATCCCAACCGGCCGCTGGCCAAGGCCATCAAGAGCGCCTTTGACAGCTATGGTTTTGGCCAGGGCTGGACCGGGCGCCCCGACGAGGATCGCGGCAAGCAGATCGTGCTGGTACAGGCCCAGGCCCAGGGCGAAATCGAGCAGTTCCTGACCCGCAATGGCATCAGCGGGGCCCTCGGACCGGCGCCGCTGGATGGCGCGCCGCTGCCCCGCCTGCCCGAATCGGCCGCCGCGCTGGTGGCGCTGGTCGATGCCAAGGCCGGCCGGCACATGTGCTGCGCCGTCGCGGTGCAGGCCGGTCAGCTGCAGTTCATTTCCGCCCGTCCATTCCTTGCCACGGCAGCCGCCGATCTCGAGGCGGCCGTCGATCGCGTCAAGCGCAAGGTATGGTCGCCGCAAAACGCCGTCAGCCGCGTCGATCCGGCCCGGCTGGCGCAATTGCTGCATCCGCGCCTCAAATCCACCCAGGGCGCCGCACCCATCGCCAAGGGGCTGGGGGTCTCGCCCGGCGCGGCCAGCGGCATGATCGTGTTCAATCCCGAAGACGCTGCCCGCCTGCGCGCCCGCGGCAAGCACTGCATTCTGGTGGTCAACGAAACCGGCCCGGCCGATATCGAGGGCATGAAGGCGGCCACCGGCATCCTCACCGCCCGCGGCGGCATGTCCAGCCATGCTGGCGTGGTCGCCCGCATCACCGGCAAGCCCTGTGTCGCCGGGGTGCGCACGCTGTCGGTCGATGCCGGCGACATGGTCTGCTGGATCGGCGAGCGCGAATTCCGCAGCGGCGACCTGCTCACCATCGATGGCAGCGACGGTGCGGTCTATGCCGGCACCCTGCCGCTGGCCCAGCCCCATATCGGCGGCGCCATCGGCAGGCTGCTCGACTGGTCCGACGCCACGCGCCAGATCGCGGTGCGCACCAATGCCGAAACCGTTGAGTCGGCCATGATTGCGCTCAGTTTCGGGGCGGAGGGGATCGGTCTGGCCCGCAGCGAGCACATGTTCTTTTCCACCGAGCGCATGGTGGCGCTGCGCCGCATGATCCTGAGCGAAGACGAGGATGACCGCAGCCAGGCCGTCAACGGCCTGGTGGGCTACCAGACCGGCGACTATTCGGCCCTGTTCTCGGCCATGCGCGGGCGCCCGGTCACCGTTCGCCTGTTCGATCCGCCGCTGCATGAATTCCTGCCGCGCACCGAAGAAGATATCGAGGAGACGGCCGCCTCGCTGGGGCTGGCCGTGCGGGCGCTGCGCCTGCGGCTTGATCGCATTGCCGAGGTCAATCCCATGCTGGGCCATCGCGGCGTCCGGCTGGCCATTACCTATCCCGAAATTTTGTCCATGCAGATGCAGGCCATCATGGCGGGCGTGCGCGCCGCCAGCGAGACCCAGGACGAACCCGTGGCCGTCGAGGTCATGGTGCCCTTCGTCTCGACCGCCAGCGAAGTGGCCTTTGTGCGCGAGCGCATGAATACCATTGCCGAAAATTCCGGCCTGTTGCGCAGCGATCGGGTCAAGTTGCTGTTCGGCACCATGATCGAGCTGCCGCGCGCCTGCCTGCGCGCCGGCGACATTGCCAATATGGTCGATTTCTTCTCCTTCGGCACCAATGACCTGACCCAGACCACTTTCGGCATTTCCCGCGATGACGCTCCCACCTTTCTCGCCGCCTATCAGCGCAAGGGCATTTATGAGCGCGATCCTTTCGTGACTATCGACGAAAAGGGGGTGGGGGAACTCATTGCCATTGCCATAGAGCGGGGCCGGGCGGCCAATCCCCGGCTCAAGATCGGTATTTGTGGCGAGCATGCCGGCGATCCGGCCTCGCTCAAATTCTTCTCCGGTCTGGGCGTCGACTATGTCAGCTGTTCGCCCTATCGTGTGCCGGTGGCGCGCCTGACTTTGGCACAGGCCACCGCTTAAAAAACGCCCGGACAATCCCTATATGATGGGGATCAGGCCGGCACCGGCCGATGCAAGGGATGGGACTTTAATCACCGTGAAAATACCACTGGCACTCGCGCTGCTGCCTTTGCTTGCAGCTCCCGTACCACCGGCCCTGGCGCAGTCGGCGCTGTCCCAATGCGTGCTGATCGACAGCGATGTGGAGCGTCTGACCTGCTATGACGGCCTGTTTCGCACGCCCCAATCCGAGCAGGCGGGCCTCAGCGTCACCCTGCAATCGGAACAGCTGATCCCCGCCCGGCCAAGCGGACGGGCGCCCGCCACCATGGTGGTAATCTGCCAGGATGATGTGCTCAGCGTCAGCTTTGCCTTTGCCGGCAATACCATGTCGGCTTTGGGCCGCGATGCGGGCATTACCCTGCAATATGACCTGCAGGCTTCCCGCAGCCGCACCCTGCCGGTCAATGCCGACAACACCGCCATCGTGCTCGACAATACACGCGACGCCGCGGCCTTTCTCGACGGTCTCGCCGGCGCCACCAATCTGACCGTGCGGGTCACGCCGGTCAATTCGCGCTCGCTCTCCGCGCGCTTTCGCGTCGATGCCTTCCTGCCCGAAGTCAGCCAGGTCCGCGCCGCCTGCGGCGCCTGAACTGCCCCGGTTCGTCCCGATCACGGCAAGTTCATATCCCGCCACGGTATAGCCACGGCGCCGCCAAGAAGACCGTTTACGCCCTGCTAACCCTAATAAGTCATCATCACCACTGTCGGCATTCTAGCGTCTCTGCCGCCAGACAGTTGTTTTGTTGCGTTGTGTTGAGTTGCGTAGATGGTTTTATTCCACCAGCCAGGGGTGCGTCTGCACCCGGCCAGAGCGGTTCGTCGCCTGCGTCCCGCCGCCAGGTTCCTGGCTGTCGCGCTGCTTGGCGCGGCCAGTTATGCTGGCCTGACAGGAATGGCCCTCGCTCCCGCTGCCGACATGCCCGATGCTGCCCCCGGCGCGCCCCGACTGGCCCTGGCCAGCCTGTCCTATACCGGAGCGGACCCCGTCATTACCGGCTCGGTCAATAGCCTGTTTGCTGCGGCCGGCTTTACCGGCCCCAATCGCGCGGAAAAAACCGATCGCCTGCGCCCGCAGGTCGACGTTGTCGCGCTTTCGCGCGGCTTCGAGGAAGCCCGCATTCGCCTTGCTGCCCTGTGTGCCGGTCCGGACGATCCCACCCTGGGCCAAAGCCGGTTTGCCGATATCGCCCCGACCGGCGACGTCGAAATCGGCCCGCGCATGTCCATTGCCGCCATTGATCCATCCGCCATCAACGCCTCGGGCGCCGCGGCGCTCGACGCCATTGCCGGCATCGCTCCGGCTTCCATGGCTGTTCCGCTGCCGGCCCTCGCCTCGGAACAGCTGGCCTATGCCCGCGAAACCGCTCCCGTCACCGGTGGCTTTGCCACTGGCAAGGCGGTCGCCGTCTCCGACAAGGAATTGTGGTGCCTGGCGACGGCGATCTATTTCGAGGCCCGCGGCGAAAGCTATCGCGGCCAGGTCGCGGTGGCCCAGGTGGTGCTCAATCGCGTCAAGGACCGGCGCTATCCCGATACTATTTGTGGTGTGGTGTTTCAGAACCAGAACAAGCGCAATGCCTGCCAGTTCTCCTTCGCCTGTGACGGCATTCCCGAATCGGTCAATGACGGCAAGTCCTGGGCGCAGGCCGAGGATATCGCCAAGCGCTTTACCGACGGCCAGCTTTACCTGACCGAAGTGGCCGACGCGACGCATTATCACGCCACCTATGTCCGGCCCCGCTGGGCGCCCCGCATGAACAAGGTCACCCAGATCGGTCTGCACGTCTTCTACAAGTTCAAGAGCGGCTGGCTGTTCGGCTGATCAGCAGACCTGGAACGTGCGACCGGTGATACAGGTCGTGCTGCCCCATTTGCTGACCCGGACGTCGCCCGCCCTTACGCTGAAGAATGAATTGCCGCCGCGGCTGGAAAAGCTGAACCACTGGCCGTTATGCCAGCGCGAGAACGGCTGGCCGTCCGGGGCGACTTCGGTCACCGCAATCCCGGGATATTGCACATGGCTGGAATAAAGCGCGTCGCTGGAATAGGTGCCGCTGGTCGTGCTGGCAATGGTCACCAGGGAAACCCTGCCGCCCTCGATCTTCTTGATCACCTGGCTGGACACCGGCTCCTGCGAAATCCAGGGCTCGGCGTCGACCTGATAGTGCCGCCCCTCGAACTTGACCAGCCTGGATGTGTCAAAGCCCGGCGCCACAACCGGATTGATCACGCCGTCCGCGAAGCTTTCGATCACCATGCCTGGTCCGATCGTGGCCAGTGCCATTGCGGAAAAGGCGCCCAGGGTCATGCCAAGCAGCATGTGGCGATCTGGCAGGTCCATGGTTTCTGTCCCGGAATGGAGCGAAAGACATTTTCGCGTTAACGGAATAAAAACCATAAGGGACTGTCACACGCAAAGTTCATCCCCGGTTAGGGTTAACGGACGCCCCGTGCCAAGTTGCTGCAATCAAACGGAAATGGCGGAAAAGGCGGCGACAAACCGGTCATGCGCCTCGCCGGTGGGCCAGGGGCGGATCAACCGGTCGAATGCCTCTACCTCAAAGGCCGGTTGCTCGGGCGCGCCGAAGAACTTGCGCGCCTCATCCTCGGCAAAGCCGGCCAGGTGGATCGCCTCGAAATAGGCTGCTGCCCGGTCGGCTTTCTTGACCAGCTTGGCAACCGGTCCACTCATCTCCGCCGGCAGCGAAAACCGCAGGAAAATGGCCGATAGCAGGCGATTTTCCACGTCCTTGTAATTGCCGCCCATGGCCGCCTTGAACGGCGAGATAATGTCGCCCATCACATATTCGGGGGCGTCATGCAGCAGGGCCTGAAGCAGGACCGTCGGGGTTGCCGCAGCATTGGCGGCGCGGAACAGCTCGAGCACCAGCACCGAATGCTGGGCCACCGAAAACGGGTAATCGCCATAGGTCTGGCCATTCCAGCGTGCGACGCGGGCCAGGCCATGGGCAATGTCGGAAAGTTCGACATCCATCGGCGACGGATCAAGAAGATCGAGACGGCGCCCTGACAACATTCGTTGCCAGGCCCGCGAACTTGTCCGTGCCATGGTGCCCCGACTGGTTAGCAAACTGTTGCCGGCAAGCTTAGCAGCTCAGCTCGATTCGCTGAACACGGCGACGTGAAGAGCGCCTAGTCTTCGGCGACGACATCGCCAAAAGCATAGGTGGCCCAGACCGGTAGGGACAGATAGACCGGCTTGCCATCAATGGTTGCCGCGGACGCATCGGTGATGCGGTCGAGGCGAAGAATGGCCACCGCGCTGCCATCGACCACCTGGCCGACTTTGCCGGCCTCGCGCGCCCCGACGCTCACTGCGCTGCCGGCGGGTGCCTCAATGCCCGAGACGATCACTGGCCGGCGTCGGGCCGTGCCGCGATGCTTCATCCGGCTGACCACTTCCTGGCCGACATAGCAGCCCTTGGCAAAGTCGATGCCGTCAAGCAGGTCGAGCCCGATATCATGGGCAAAGGCGTCACTGGCGGGGAAATCATTGCCCTGGTGGGCAATGCCCGCGCCGATCCGCTCACTTTGGTAATAGTCGTCACTCTGCACCCAGCCCAGGCTCACCTCGACCGGGGCAATGACGCGATAGCCCATATCCACGGGGCCCAGGCGGTCGGTGTGGCGAATCCCGGCCGGCTCCGCATCCTGGGCAAAGCCAACCCGGTGCGACGCCCGCAGGTCATCAATGACCACTGCCGCGCGCAGCCGATACATTTTCATCCGCTTGAAAAAATCATCGGCGACCGACTGGTGCACATCCACCCAGATGGCGTCTTCGGCATGCCCGGCCAAGCCTTCGGCGAGGATCTTGCCTTGTGGCGACAGCAGGGCCCAGGCGGCGGCCACCTCGCTCTCGCCGGTGCCCTCCGCCGGGATTTCCCCCGTCACCACGTCATTGAGCAGCTTGTGGGCTTCGGGGCCCGAAAATCGGAACACGGCGCGGTCGGCACGCAGATGAATGGTCATGGTCGCTTGCCTCTTGGTCGCTGCCTCCGCTAAACCGGCGCAGTACGGGGAACGACAGGACCACAGACATGGCGCAGTACGACACGATTTTCAAGAACGCGACGCTGGTCAACCATGACGGTGAAAGCCGTGCCGATATCGGCGTCACCACGGGCCGCATCGCCGCCTTGGGCGATCTGTCCGGCGACAGCGCCGCCGAAATCGTCGACTGCAAGGGCCTGCATATCCTGCCCGGCGTCATCGATACCCAGGTCCATTTCCGCGAGCCCGGCCTGACGCATAAGGAAGATCTGGAATCCGGCTCGCTCTCGGCCGTGATGGGCGGCGTCACCGGCGTCTTCGAAATGCCCAATACCAATCCGCTGACCACCAGCCGGGAGACCTTCGAGGCCAAGATCGCCGCCGGCACCAGCCGCATGCATTGCGACTTCGCCTTCTATATCGGCGGCACGCATGAAAATGTCGGCGAGCTGGCCGAACTGGAAAAGCTGCCCGGCTGCGCCGGCATCAAGGTCTTCATGGGCTCCTCCACCGGCTCGCTGCTGGTGCAGGACGATGCCGGCGTCGAGGCCATCCTGCGCGCCATTTCCCGCCGCGCCGCCTTCCATTCGGAAGACGAATATATGCTCGAAGAGCGCAAGCACCTGCGCGTGCCCGGCGATCCGTCGAGCCACCCGGTCTGGCGCTCGCCCGAAGTGGCAATGCGCTGCACCACCCGCCTGGTGAACCTGGCGCGCAAGACCGGCAAGCGCATCCACGTGCTGCATATCTCGACGGCCGAGGAAATGGTCTATCTGGCCGACCACAAGGACGTGGCCAGCGTCGAGGTCACCCCGCACCACCTGACCCTCGACGAAACCGCCTATACCAGGCTGGGCACCTATTCCCAGATGAACACGCCGGTGCG
>CAXBHD010000023.1:0-21450 GCA_963975335.1 uncultured Devosia sp.
GTCGGGGGTCGGAGGTCGGGGGCGGGGGTCTGAGATCGGAGGCGGGGGTCGGAAATCGGAGATCGGAGATCGGAGATGGGAGACGGGCGACCGGCGGCGGGAGGTCGAAGGTGGGCGCTGGGCCATGGGCGGTGGGGGCGGGATGCGGGGGACGGGTGGGGGCGGAGACGGGGGATGGCGATTTGCGCTTGGGGAGTTCGAGGGTTCGTCGGAGTTCGGGTGTCGGCGGCCGGAGCTCGGTTGTGGGCATCGGCGATTGGCATGCGGAATGGGCCAGGTCAGAAAATTGGAGACGGGTGCCGGGACAGGGGCCGGCGGGGCTGGTGCGAGGGCGAGTGGGGGGCATTTGGGATTGGGGGATCGGGGTTCGGCTGTCGGATCTGGAATATGTCCCAATGGCGCGGGGCTAAGGCGGAATATCGGCTCGAGCCTTGATCCCTGCTTTCTGCATCCTGCGTTCTCGTTGAGCCTTAGTCCCTAACGCCTTGTTCTTTATGCCTGAATTCTAGCATACGGGGGCTGTCGACCGCCGCGGGGCGACTGTCTGGGGGCCAGAGCCGCCTTGCGCGGCGGGTGCGGTGCAGCGCCCGGGCGCGGGCTTGCCACATCATCGCCATGGCGAGGGCGTTTGCTGATCCTCCGGTCCGGGCGGGCCGGCGCTTATCGATCCTCATTCACCACGCTGCAGCACCGCGCCTTCGGGCCGGCGCTGGCGAGATCGCAACCAGACCCTTAGTCGAGGCCCCATGCTCAACGATACCTTGCCCGCCTTTGTCCTGCTGCTCGCCACGCTCGCCCCGGCCTTTCCCGGCGATGCCAGCCCGGTCGGCACCTGGCAGAGCACGAGCGGGGAATCGCGTTACGACGTCAGCCTCTGCGGCGACGGCACCGAACTCTGCGCCAGGCTGACCTGGCTGCGCGACGATGCCCGATCGGCCGAAAACCTGGCCCGGCTCGACACTTTCGTGCTGCGCCATGCCAAGCCGGTGGCCGACAACGAGTGGCGCGGCGTGGTCACCTATGCTGGCCGGGCCGCCGGTGGGTCGCTGACCCTGGTGGGCGAAAACACGCTGACCCTGCATGGCTGCCAGTTCATCGCCTGCCGCGAGGTCGACTTCGTCCGGCTTTAGCGCCGCATCTTTTCGACAACCCTTTGCCGGACGTCGCGTTATAGAGGGCAGGGGGACCCATGAGTCAGCTTACCTTTCACCTTCGCCAGATCGCCCAGCGCATGTGGTTTCTGCCGGCGGCCTTTTCCCTGCTGGCGGTGGCAAGCATTGTCATTGCCTGGTTCATGGCGCGCTTTGCCCCCGAAGACCTGCCCTTCACCATGCCTTCCGATGCGGTGGTGTCGATCCTGACCATCCTGGCCTCAAGCCTGCTGACAGTAGCGGTCTTTGCGCTCTCGACCATGGTGGCGGCCCTGTCGAGTGCGTCCAGCTCGACCTCGCCGCGGGCCGTGGCGCTGATCACCGCCGACCGCAGCGCCCAGACCTCCATCTCAATGTTCATCGGCGCCTTCCTGTTTTCCATTGTCGGCATTATCGGCCTGTCGGCCGGATTCTACAGCGAGGCCGGGCGGCTGTTCCTGTTCGCCGTGACGCTGGCCGTGGTGGTGCTGGTGGTGACCGCGCTGATCCGCTGGATCGGCCAGATCTCGGCCATTGGAAGGGTCAGCCACACCATTGACCGGGTGGAGCGCGCCACGCGCGAGGCTTTTACCCTGTCGGGCAAGCATCCGGTCTTTGACTGCCGCGTCCAGATCATCTCCCCCCAGGGCATGCCGATCAAGGCGCGCGACGTGGGCTATGTGCAGCATGTCGATGCCGGCCAGCTGCAGGCTTTGGCCGAGGCGCATGCGCTGACCATTGCCATTACCGCCCGGCCCGGCGCCTATGTATCGCCCAACCGGCCGCTCATGCTGATCGAGGGCGTGGTGCCGGCCGAAGCGGTCGACGACCTGATTGCCGCCTTCGTGATCGGGGACCGACGCACCTTTTACAGCGATCCGCGCTTTGGCCTGGTTGTGCTGGGCGAGATCGCCTCCAAGGCGCTGTCGCCGGGGATCAACGATCCCGGCACCGCCATCGACGTGGTGGGCACCCTGGTGCGCGTGCTGATCGACCGCCCGGCCACCGACCCGAACTGGCAGCCGCGCCATGACCGCATTTCGGTGCCGTCGCTCGACCCGACCGACCTGATCAACGATGCCTTCCGCCCGATTGCCCGCGACGGCGCAGCCACTATCGAAGTGGTGCTGCGCCTGCTGGTCGGGCTCAAGACCCTGGCTTTTTCCAGCCCCGATCTCAAGGCGCCCGCTTTGGTCATGGCCCGCGACGTTGCCGCCCGCGCGCGCCAGGCGCTGACCGCGCAAAGCGACCGGGACGCGCTCGACGCCGCCATGGATTTTGCCGACACGCCGGCAGACGCCTAGAGGCCAGCCCCCTCCTGTAGAAGCGCAGGTTGAGGCGGCGCTGTACAAAACTCATTTCGTTCAGTACAAACTGAATGAAATGAACGAAAGGCGCTGCCGGTGTCATCCGCTGCACGGTTTATCGAGGAAATGGGCCTGATGTCGCAGGACCGGGGCGAGCCCCGGATTGCCGGGCGCATTTTCGGTCTGCTGCTGATCGAGGGGCAGGAGCTCAGCCTGCAGCAGATCAGCGAGCAGCTCGGCGTCAGCCGCGCCAGCGTCAGCACCAATGCCAGGCTGCTGGCCAAGAAGGGCATTGTCCGCCTCACCGCCCATTCCGGGGACCGGCAGGATTATTATCAACTGGTGGATTTCCCCTATGAGGACATCCTGGCCGGGGTAGCCCAGCAGTTTGCCCAGCATGCCCAGGTCATAGCGGCCTATGTCGCCCCGATGCGCAGCGACAGGCCGGCTGCGGCCGAGCGGATCACCGAACTGTCGAGATTTTATGAGAAGTCTGCCGCTTTCCTGCAAAGCTGGGCGCTGGCCGTGGGCCAGGAGCAGACAAGCGAGAAGGACCAGTCATGACCGAGGCGCATGCCAAACCCGAATGGGCCCAGAGCCGGCGTGAAAAGGCCAATGCCCAGCGCCTGGCCCAGGGACTCAAGCCAAAGCGGCGCATCCTGCCCTGGATCGTGCTGGCGCTGGTCGTCATCGGCATTGCCGCCTTCATGCTGACCCGGCCGCCGGCACCCGCGCCCGTCGAGACCGCGGCAGCCCCCGTGGCGCGCCAATTGCTGGCATCGGAAGTGAGCGAGATCGCGCCGGTGACCCTGACCCGGACCGTCAAGGTGACCGGCACGCTGGTGCCGGCCCAGCAGGCCGCCGTGGCCTCGCAGGCCTCCGGGCGCGTGCTGAGCGTTGCCGTGCGGCCGGGCGACAGCGTCGCCGTGGGCGATGTGCTGGCCGAGATCGACCGCGCCAATCTCGAACTGCAGCTCAACCAGCAGCAGGCGACGGCCAATGCCACCCAGGCCCAGCTCGACTCCTCGCGCCAGCAGCTCGAGCGCACCCAGGAACTGGCCCGGCAGGGCCTGGCCACCCCCTCGGCGCTGGAACAGGCGCGCTCGACAACGGCCGCGCTCGAGGCCAATTATGCGGCGCTGCAAAGCGCCGTGCAGACGGCCGAGCTGGCGCTGAGCAATGCGACCGTACTCTCTCCGCTCGATGGCGTCGTGTCGGAACGCTCGGTCGAGCCCGGCCAGACCATCCAGGCCGGCACCGCCTTGTTCAGCATCGTCAATCTGGCCGAGATGGAATTCCAGGCCGCCGCCTCGGTAACCTCGGGCGCGCTGGTCAATCCCGGCCAGCCCGTCTCGATCAGCGTCACCGGGCTCGATGGCCAGAGTTTTGACGGCGCGGTGACCCGGGTCAATCCGGTGGCCACTGCGGGCACGCGCACCATCCCGATCTATATCGCGCTGGAAAATGCCGATGGAAGGCTGCGCGGCGGCATGTTTGCCACCGGCCAGATCACCGTGGCCCAGGCCGACAATGCCACGGCTTTGCCCGCAACCGCCCTGCGCGAGGATGCCGAGGGCGCCTTCGTGCTCAAGCTCGACAAGGGCACGCTGCTGCGCCAGGCCGTGGAGCCGGGCGCCAGCTGGGACCGCGGCCGCCTGGTCGAGGTCGCGGGGCTTGCGGCGGGCGACATGGTCGTGTCGGCGCCGCTCACCGAACTTGCCGCCGGCGAGGCCTATGACCTGGTCGAGGACTAGACCATGTTCCTGACCCGCATCAGCGTCAATCACCCCGTCTTTGCCACCATGATCATGGTGGCCATCATGGTCTTCGGCATTTATTCCTATCAACGCCTGCCCATCGAATCCATGCCCGATGTCGACTTTCCGGTGGTGGCGGTGGTGGTGAGCTATCCCGGCGCCTCGCCCGAGGCGGTCGAGGCCGATGTGGTCCAGCCCATCGAGGATGCGGTCAATACCATTGCCGGGCTCGATACGATCCAGTCGACGGCGCAGGCCGGCCAGGCCCTGGTGCTGATGATCTTTGATCTCGAGCAGGACAGCCAGCAGATGGCGCAGGAAGTGCGCGACAAGATCGATCCGGTCGGCGCCCAGCTGCCCGACGGGGCCGGCGATCCGCGCGTGCTGCGCTTTGACCCCGGTGCCCTGCCCATCCTGTCGCTGGCGGTGAGCTCGAGCACGCTGTCGGACCGCGACCTGACGGCGCTGACCGAGGATATCATCGTCACCCGCCTCTCCAATATCAGCGGCGTGGGCAGCGCCAGCGTGGTGGGCGGCGTGCCGCGCCAGCTCAATATCCAGATCGATCCCGATCGCCTGACCGCCTTCAATATCAGCCCCAATGCGGTGACGCAGGCGCTGCGCGCCGCCAACCAGGACCTGGCCGCCGGCGCCATTACCCAGGACAGCACCGTGCAGTCCATCCAGGTACTGGGCCGGCTCGAGGACCAGGACGATTTCTACGACATTATCGTGGGCAATCAGGGCGGCCAGCCGGTGACGCTGCGCGATGTGGCGACTATCGAGGACGGCACCGGGGAGGCGGAAAGCCTGGCCATTCTCAATGGCGAGCGGGCTTTGGCGGTCGATATTCTCAAGACCCAGGGCGCCAATACGGTGGGCGTGGCCGAAGCCATCCGCGAGACGATCGACGATCTGCTGACCAATGAACTGCCCGAGGGCGCGGTCTCCATCCAGGTCGTGGTCGACAATGCCCAGCCGGTGGAGGATTCCTTCCATGCCGTGCAGAACATGCTGATCGAGGGCGCGCTGCTGGCCGTCGTCATCGTCTTTTTGTTCCTCAATTCCTGGCGCTCGACGGTGATCACCGGGCTGACTCTGCCCATCTCGATCATCGGCACCATGGTGGCGCTCAACTTTTTGGGCTTCACCCTCAACATGATGACGCTGCTGGCTTTGTCGCTGGCCGTCGGCATCCTGATCGACGACGCCATTGTGGTGCGCGAAAACATTACCCGGCACCTGCATATGGGCAAGTCGCACCGCCAGGCGGCCTTTGACGGCACCAATGAAATTGGCCTGGCCGTGATGGCCACGACGCTCTCCATCGTCGCGGTATTCCTGCCCGTCGCCTTCATGGACGGGATCATGGGGCGCTTCTTTCTGCAGTTCGGCGTCACCGTGTCGGTGGCGGTGCTGATCTCGCTCTTTGTCGCCTTTACCCTCGATCCGATGCTGTCGAGCGTCTGGTATGATCCGGCCGCCAATCCCCAGGCCAAGCGCGGCCCGATCGGGCGGGCGGTGCAGCAGTTCGACCGGTTCTTTGAATGGATCACCGGCGGCTATCGCCACCTCATCCGCTGGGGCCTCAAATTCCGCAAGACCGTGCTGCTGGTGGCGCTGGCCTCGCTGGTGGGGGCGCTCATGCTGTTCCCCCGCGTCGGCGTCGAGTTCATTCCGGCCACCGACAATGGCAATTTCACCGTCTCGGTGGAAACCCCGGCCGGCTCGAGCCAGGACTATACGGCGGCCAAGCTGCGCCAGGCCGAACGGCTGATCCGGGCCCTGCCGGTGGTCCAAACCACCTATTCCACCGTGGCGGGGGGCCTGGCGGCTTCCGGCGCCAATTCGGGCGCGATGACGGTGACCCTGGTGGACAAGGCCGAACGCGACGTGACCCCGGTCGCGCTCATGCCCGAGATCCGGCGCCTGCTCGAAGCGGTGCCGGGCGCCAATTTCCAGGTCTCGGCGGCCTCGGGCCTGGGCCAGTCCAGCGCCCCGGTCTCGATCACCCTTTATGGCGACAGCTTTACCGTGCTCAAGCGGCTGGCCGACCAGCTGACCGCCCGCATGGCGGAGATTGACGGGCTGATCGACATTACCTCGAGCCTTGACGCGGCGCAGCCGGTCGTGGGCGTCAATGTCAATCGCGACCTGGCCGACGCGCTGGGCATTTCGCTGGCCCAGGTGGCCCAGACGCTGTCGCCGCTGGTCAGTGGCGAGGATGTCGCCGACTGGACCGCGCCCAATGGGCAGATCTATTCGGTCGTGGTGCGGCTGCCCGAATATCTGCGCAACGATATCGACGCCATTGGCAATCTGCCGATCGCCCAGTCGGGCGCCCGCGGCTCAACCGGCATGGTGACGCTGTCCCAGGTCGCCGACATTGTCGAAAGCACCGGGCCGGCCACGATCAACCGGCAGGACCTGCAGCGCGGCGTGACGGTGGAAGCCTATCTCGAGGGCGTCGAGCTGGGCACGGTGACGCCGCAGCTGCAGGCCGCCGTCGACACGCTCAATTTCCCGGTGGGCTATCGCAGCTCGTTTGGCGGCGAGGTCGAGCAGATCGCCGACACGATGGGCGCCATCGGCTCGGCCCTGCTGCTGGCGGTGATCTTCATCTATCTGGTGCTGGCCAGCCAGTTCGGCAGCTTCCTGCAGCCCATCGCCATTATGGGCTCGCTGCCTTTGGCGCTGATCGGGGTCATGATGGGGCTGCTGATCGGCGGCTCGACGCTCAACATGTTCTCGGCCATCGGCTTCATCATGCTGATGGGTCTGGTGGTCAAGAACGCCATCCTGCTCGTCGACAATGCCAACCAGCATGTGCGCGACGGCATGAACCTCTACGAGGCGCTGGTGGAGGCGGGCACGACGCGGTTCCGCCCCATCATCATGACCACGCTGGCCATGATCTTTGGCATGCTGCCGCTGGCGCTGAGCCTGCATGAGGGCAGCGGGCAGAACGCCCCCATGGCCCATGCCGTGATCGGCGGCCTGATCAGCTCGACGGCGCTGACCCTCCTGGTGGTGCCGGTGCTGCTGACCTATATCGACAGCTTCAGCGCCTTTACCCGTCGCTTCCTGCCCAAGGCGCCCGATGACGTGGAGCACGCGCCCGCCGAGTAGACACGCCGGCGCGCAGGGGCAGGGCGGTCGGCCTAGCCTTCGGCCTGACCCATGCGGGTCACGCCCAGCCGGGTCATCTTCTCGGTCAGGGTGCGGCGCGGCACGCCCAGCGCAGCGCAGACGGCGGCAATGGAATTGTTCTGCCGCCGCAGCTCCTCCTCGATGAGGCGGCGCTCATAGAGGGCGACCCGGTCGGCCAGGCTGGGCTCGATGGTCTCGCTGGCCCCCAGCAGCGCGCTCATCGACTGTTCGCGCCGCGACAGGCCCATGGCAAACTTGTCCGCCGCCGCCTTGAGTTCGCGCACATTGCCCGGCCATTGATGGGCGAGAATGGCGCCGATATCGGCCGGATGCAGCGGCAGCGTCGGCTTGTTGAAGCGCCGCTGCGCCAGCTCGAGAAAATGCTGGAACAGGAAGAGCGGATCCTCGCCGCGCTCGCGCAAGGGCGGCAGGTCGATGGTGACGGTATTGAGCCGGAAATAGAGATCGGGCCGGAAGCGGCCGGCATTGGCCTCGCGCTCGAGATTGACCTTGGTGGCCGCCACGATGCGCAGGTCGAGCGGGATCTGCTTGTTGGAGCCGACGCGCTCGACGGTCCGCTCCTGGATCACCCGCAGCACCTTGGCCTGGGCCATGAGCGGCATGCTCTCGATCTCGTCGAGCAGCAGCGTGCCGTGATTGGCGAATTCGAACTTGCCGATCCTGACCCCGGCGCTGCCGGTAAAGGCCCCCGATTCATGGCCGAACAGCTCGGATTCGATCAGCTCCGCGGGAATGGCGGCGCAGTTGACGGCGACGAAGGGGCCCTTGGACCGGCTGGAAAAATCATGCAGGCAGCGCGCCACCACTTCCTTGCCGGTGCCGGTCTCGCCCTGAATGATAACATCGGTATCGATGGCGGCAATGTCGAGCAGCAGGTTGCGCACCTCCTCCATGGCCTGGGAGGGGCCAATCAGCCGGCTGGCGAGCTGCTCGCTGCCGCCATCGAGCCGCCGCCGCAGATCGAGCAGTTCGCGCTGCAGCCGGGCCTGGTTGGCGGCGCGCGCGATGACGCTGACCAATTGCTCGGGCTCATAGGGCTTTTGCAGGAAGTCGAAGGCGCCATCCCGCATCGCCTTGACCGCCATGGGCACGTCGCCATGCCCGGTGATGAGGATGACCGCTATGGTGGGGTCCTGTTCCTTGATGGCGGTCAGCAGGTCGAGCCCGCTCTGAAACGGCATGCGGACATCGGACACCACTACCAGGGGATGGGTCTCGACCACCTTGGCCATGGCCTCGCGGGCATTGGCGGCGGCGCTGACCGCAAAGCCCGACAGGGTAAGCCACTGGTTGAGGGCATTGCGGACAATGTCTTCGTCATCGACGATCAGGATGGGTGTGGGCGTCATGCCGGCGCGCCTTTCAGAAGGGGTTCAACCGGGGCAAGCGGCAGCACCAGGGTGAAGGTGGCGCCCTCTCCCGGCAGGCTCTGCACCAGCAGGCGCCCGCCCATGTCGCGGATCAGGCCCCAGGATATGGACAGGCCCAGGCCCAGGCCCTTGCCCGGCTGCTTGGTGGTGACGAAGGGATCAAACAGCGTATCGGCGACGCTGGGATCAATGCCGGTGCCGACATCGCTGAGGCTGAGCACCACGGTCTGGTCGCGCTGCTCGACGACGATCCGCAGCAGCGGGTGATCGACGCCCTCCATGGCATCGGCGGCATTGCTGATGAGGTTGATCAGCACCTGCTCGATATGGACCGGATTGCCGATGACCAGCAGGGCTTCATCGGGCGCATCCAGGTCGATGACGACCTGGCCGGCCTCGGTCAGATGCCCGGCCAGTTCCACGGCATTATGCACGATATGGACGATATCGCTGCGGATCGAGATCTCGGTTTCCCGGCGGGCAAAGGTCTTGAGATGCCCCGTCAGCGCGGTCAGCCGGCCGAGCACGCCCTCCATGGCGCCCAGCAGGTCGAGCAGGTCAGTGCCCTTGTCCCGGGCGAGCAGCTTGGCGCTGGCCGTCTGCATCCGCAGGGCGGCGATGGGCTGGCTAACCTCATGGGCCACGCCGGCCAGCGCCTGGCCCAGACTGGCCAGCTTGGCCGCCTGTACCAGGCCATGTTGCGCGGCGCGCTCGGCCGTTTCGGCGCGGATGCGATCGGCAATTTCCTCGCGCAAGGCCTCATTGGCAATATGCAGATCCTCGGTGCGTTCGGCCACGCGCTGTTCCAGCCGGTCATGCGCGGCCAGGCGCTGGGCAATGATGCGCTGGCGCTGCAGCAGCAGCAGCACGATGAGCAGGGCGGCAGCGGCGGCCAGAGCCGCGGCGGCGGCAGCGGTCCAGGCGGCCCGGAACAGTGGCGCCGTCGGGGTAAAGGCGATGATGCGCCACTGATGGGTCGGCAGGCGCAGTTCATCAAGGATGAAATAGCCTGACGTTTCGCTATCCTCTCCAGCCAGCAGCGCCATCTGCGTGCCACGCGACGGCCAGATATCGGTGGCAACGGGGGTGGTGATCAGACCGGCATCGCCATAGCGGCGCTGCTCGGCAATGCGGCTCATGGCAGCCGGACTGAGCGTGGCCAGGGGACGATAGCGCCAGTCCGGCCGCGTCGACAGGATGGTGACATTGTTGACATCGACAATGACGATCAGCTCGCCCGAGCGCCACCAATTGGCTTCGATCTCGCCCAGATTGATCTTGGTGACGGCCACGCCCAGCGGGCCATCGGGCCCCTCGATGCGGCGGGCAAGGAAATAGCCGGCCACCCCGGTCACGGTCCCCACGGCATAGAATTTGGCGTCGCCATCGGCCATCGCCTCCTCGAAATAGGAACGGTAGCTCAGATTCTCGCCGACAAAGCTGTCATAGGCCCACCAGTTGGACGCGGCCACCACGGCGCCGTCGGTCGCCATGATGAAGAGTTCGCCGGCCCCCGCCGTGTCGTTGAGCTTGGACAGAAAGCCGTTGGCGGCTTCACGCCGGTCGGGATCGGCGGGATCTTCCAGCACGTCCCGGACCTCGGGCGCCAAAGCAATGCTCGAGGGCAGGTAATGGAAGCGCTCGATAATGGCCTCGAGCGTGCGGTCGAACAGAGCCAGCCGCCGCTCCGACTGCTGGCCGGCATTGGCAATGGCACCCGCCAGGGCGATCTCGAAGGCCGCCCAGCCGATCAGCACAATGCCGGCCAGGGCCAGGCCAGCCAGGATGAGCTGGCGGCGGCTGAGCAGATCGCGAAAGCCGAAGCGACTGGCCAAACATCCTCCTTCGGCAAGATATTGCCGAAACCCTGCCCGGAGATGAGCAAGTTCTTGCCCAAGGTGCTAGCACAGCGCCGTCAATCTGCATACCAGCCTTGCATTTTTGTCGTGGCACGCGTCTTGCTAGGGAGGGGCACGGGCATGGCGGGGAGCCAGCCCCTTTTGGGAGGACCAATCATGAAGAACACGCTACTCACCCTGGCCACGGGCGCTGTCCTGTCGGGTCTGGCTTTCGCCGGCACGGCCATGGCGCAGGATTACCCCACCAAGCCCATCACGGTCGTGGTGCCCTTCGCTGCCGGCGGCCCCACCGATACGGTGGCGCGCCTCGTCGCCGAAGTGATGAGCCAGGATCTGGGCCAGCAGGTCGTGGTGCAAAATGTCGGCGGCGCCGGCGGCACGCTGGGTGCCGGCCAGGTCGCGACCGCCAGCAATGACGGCTATACCCTGTTGCTGCACCATATCGGCATGTCCACCGCGCCGACGCTCTATCGCAGCCTGCCCTATGACCCCACCACCGACTTTGCCACGATCGGCCTCGTCACCTCGGTGCCGATGACGCTGGTGGCCCGCAAGGATTTCGAGCCGACCACGATGGAAGAGCTGCTCGCCTATGTGAAGGCCGAAGGCGAGAACATCACCTATGCCCATGCCGGTATCGGCTCGGCCAGCCAGCTCTGCGGCATGCTGTTCATGGATGCGGTGGATGCGCAGATGACCACCGTGCCCTATCAGGGCTCGGGCCCGGCCATGACCGACATTATCGGCGGTCAGGTCGACCTGATCTGCGATCAGACCACCAATACGACCAGCCAGATCCAGGCCGGCGAAGTCAAGGCCTATGGCGTGACCTCACCGGCGCGCCTGGGCAATCTGCCTGATCTGGCCACCACGGCCGAAGGCGGCCTCGAGCTCGAAATCGGCGTCTGGCACGGGCTCTATGCGCCGGCCGGCACCGATGCGGCGATCATCGCCCGGCTGGAAACGGCCCTGCAGGCTGCCCTGGCCAATGAGGTCGTCATCAGCCGCTTTGCCGAACTCGGCACCGTGCCGGTAAGCGCTGCCGAAGCCACACCGGCCGCTTTGACCGAGACGCTGACCAGCCAGATCGCGCTGTGGCGCGGCGTCATCGAGGAAGCCGGCGTCTACGCCGACTAGTCGACGAGCAGCGGGTGGGGAACCACCCCCACCCTCATGCCCGCCCCACAAGGGGGGGCAAGCCTGGCCGGTGCAAACCCCTGATTGTGCACCGACCGTCCAGCCATCGTCTCCCTCCCCCTTGTGGGGAGGGATCACGGGTGGGGGATGGTTGGGCAGGGGCATTGTGCCTGGCGGACTGGGCAACTCCTCCCCGCAAGGGGGCGACTGAGGCCTTGCTGAATGCCAACTTATCGGAGGGGCACTGTGGCCGTATCCAACTTTTCGACCAAGGACCTGGTATCGGGGGGCATCTTTGTCCTGGCCGGGGCCTATTTCGCGCTTGAGGCGCTCAATTATGACGTCGGCACGGCCTTCCGCATGGGACCCGGCTTCATGCCGCTGCTGCTGGGCACCGTGCTGGCCCTGCTCGGGCTCGGGGTCGCGGCCAGTGGCTGGAAGAAGCCGGACGCCGAGGCCCAGCTGGCGCCGCCCTGGCGGGCCATGCTGCTGATCATCGGCGTCGTCCTCTTTTTCGGCGCCACCATTCGCGGCCTGGGCTTCGTGCCGGTGGTATTTGTCTCCGCCTTTGCCTCGGCTCTGGCCAGCCGGCACAATTCGCCGGTCTTCGCTTTGCTGCTGGCGGTGACGCTGACCGTCATGTGCACGCTTATCTTCGTCATCGGCCTCGGCATGAGCGTGTCGTGGTTCGGCCCCTGGCTCGGCCTCTAGGAACCCATCATGGACATCATAGCTTCGCTCAGCCTGGGCTTTTCCGTCGCGCTCGACCCGATGAACATTCTCTACTGCTTCATCGGCGTGCTGCTGGGCACGCTGGTGGGCGTGCTGCCGGGCATCGGCCCGACGGCCACCATTGCCATGCTGCTGCCCATCACCTTCTCGCTGTCGCCCGCCGGCGCGCTGATCATGCTGGCCGGCATCTATTACGGCGCCCAATATGGCGGCTCGACCACGGCCATCCTGATCAACCTGCCGGGGGAAAGCTCCTCGGCGGTGACGGCGATCGATGGCTATCAGATGGCCAAGCAGGGCAGGGCCGGTCCGGCCCTGGCCACGGCGGCGCTGGGCTCGTTCTTTGCCGGCACGGTGGCGACGCTGCTGCTGGCCTTTTTCGCCCCGCCTTTGGCGCGCGCTGCGCTCAATTTCGGCGCGCCGGAATATTTCGCCCTGATCGTGCTGGGCCTGCTGGTCTCGATCGCCCTGGCGCATGGCTCCATTCTCAAGGCGCTGGGCATGATCGTGCTCGGCCTGCTGCTGGGCATGGTGGGCCAGGATATCTATACCGGCCAGCCGCGCTTCACCTTCGGCATCCGCGAGCTCTATTCCGGCCTCAACTTCGTTTCGGTGGCGGTGGGCATTTTCGGCGTGGCCGAAATCCTGCGCAATCTGGAGGACGAAAAGGGCCGGAGCGTCATGGTCAAGGCGGTCAAGAATCTGTGGCTGACCAAGAATGACTTCAAGCGCATCATCGGCCCGGTGCTGCGCGGCACGGCTCTGGGGTCGCTGCTCGGCATTTTGCCGGGCGGGGGCCATATCCTGTCCTCCTTTGCCTCCTATTCGGCCGAAAAGCGGCTGAGCAAGCATCCCGAACAGTTCGGCCACGGCGCCATCGAAGGCGTGGCGGGGCCGGAATCGGCCAATAATGCCGCCGCCCAGACCAGCTTCATTCCGCTGCTGACGCTGGGCATTCCCGCCCATCCGGTAATGGCGCTGATGGTGGGGGCCTTCATCCTGCAGGGCATCACGCCCGGCCCCAATGTCATCAATGACCAGCCGGCTTTGTTCTGGGGCATCATCGCCTCGATGTGGGTGGGCAATGTGCTGCTGGTGCTGCTCAACCTGCCGCTGATCGGGCTGTGGGTGAAGATGCTCTCCATCCCCTATCGGGCGCTGTTCCCCGCCATCGTGCTGTTCGCCTGCATCGGCTGTTTCTCGATCAACCAGAACATCTTCGACGTCTATGCCATCGCCTTTTTCGGGGTGGTTGGCTATATCCTCATCCGCTTCGGCTGCGAGCCGGCGCCGCTGCTGCTCGGCTTCGTGCTGGGGCCGCTGCTGGAGGAACACTTGCGGCGCGCCATGATCATTTCGCGCGGCGATCCGACCGTCTTCGTGACGCGGCCGATCTCGGCGACGCTGCTGGGCCTGGCCTTGCTGGCGGTGATCGTGGCGGTCCTGCCCAGCATAAGACGCAAGCGCAACGAGGTCTTTGTCGAAGAGGACTAGAACGGGGGTGCGCGGTCATGCCGGCTGCGCACCGCATTCCCCGGTGGGTCATGACCCCCGATTGAAGGCGCTTGCGGGCAGAAACACATATGCAGTCTGATCAGGTGATCCGCCGCGGTACCGCCGCCTTCTGGCGCGCCAATATCGCCTTCTTCCTCTCCGCCTTTGCGGTCTTTGCCTCGCTCTATTCAGTGCAGCCGCTGCTGCCGATCTTTGCGGCCGAGTTCGGCCTTGATGCCGGGGCCAGCTCGCTGGCCTTGTCGGCCACGACGGCAACCCTGGCGGTGGCCCTGCTGCTGGCCAGCTGGGTCGCCGATCGGCTGGGCCGCAGGCGGCTCATGGTCTGGGCGATCCTCCTCACCGCCGGGCTTGGCCTGCTGCTGCCCTTTGCCCCCAATTGGGCCTGGCTGATTGCCATCCGCACCCTGATGGGGCTGACCCTGTCCGGCCTGCCGGCCGTGGCCATGGTCTATCTGGCCGAGGAAATCGACCCCGCGGCGCTCGGATTCTCCATGGGGCTCTATATTGGCGGCACCGCCTTTGGCGGCATGGCCGGGCGGCTGGCCAGCGGCGTGCTGGCCGATTGGCTGGGTTGGCGGCCTGCTCTGGCTGTATTGGGGGTCGCCATTGCCCTGGCCGCCCTGGCCGTGGTGCTGCTGCTGCCGCGCCCGCGCCACTCGGCCGGCACCCGGCTCGGCGTCCGCGACCTGCTGCGCCGCTTCGGCCTGCAGTTCACCGATCCGGGCCTGCCCTGGCTCTTCGCCTCGGCCTTCCTGCTGATGGGCAGCTTTGTCACGCTCTACAACTATGCCGGCTTCCGGCTGGCTTTGCCGCCCTTCTCACTCAGCCATGCTGCCATCGCCACCATTTTTGTCGTCTATCTGCTGGGCAGCCTGAGCTCGGCCCTGGCCGGCGGCCTGGCGCAGCGGCTGGGGCGGCGCCGGGTCTATTGGGCAACCGTGGCCATCATGGCGGTGGGCGTGGCGCTGACCATTGTGCCCTCGACGCCCATCATCATCCTTGGCCTCGCCATTGCCACGATCGGCTATTTCGCTGCCCATGGCATTGCCAGCGCCTGGGTGGCGCGCCGCGCCGTGGTGGGGCGGGCGCAGGCCTCGGCGCTCTATCTTTTTGCCTATTATCTCGGCTCGTCCGTGCTCGGCACGGTGGGCGGCTATGCCTGGACCGCCTGGGGCTGGAATGGCGTCATGCTGGTCAGTGGCGGCGCCATGCTGGGGGCCCTGCTGGTCGCCTTCCGGCTGATGCAGCTGGCGCCGCTGCCGCTGGCCGAACGGCCCATCGTGCCGCCAGCGGGAGTTTAGGCCTTCAGCACCACGACCTTGGTATCGACCGGCGTGCGGTCATAAAGGTGGAGCATGTCCTGGGTGAGCAGGCCGACACAGCCGCTGGAGACGCCCTTGCCGATCGTCTCGGGCATGATCGTGCTGTAGATGGTGTAAAGCGTATAGACGCCATCCTGGTAGAGATAGAGCGTGCGGGCGCCCAGCGGATTGTCGAGCCCCGGCGCCATGCCATTGGCATAGGGGGCCGCCTCGGGCTGGCGCGCGATCATCTCCTTGGGCGGCGTCCAGACTGGCCATTCGGCCTTGCGGCCAATATAGGCGTCGCCGCTCCACAGGAAGCCGGCGCGACCGACATTGGCGCCATAGCGGGTGGCCATGCCGTCGCCCTCGAGGCGATAGACATAATAGTGCTTGGGATCGACGATAATGGTGCCGACCGGCTCATTGGACGCATAGCGCACGGTGCGGCGCAGATATTTCGGATCGACCTTGGCGATATTGACGGCCGGCACCGGAAAGCGCTCGTCGGGCAGGGGACCATAGACCCGCTCGGCCTCGGCAAAGCTCATGCCGCCAGTGACGCAACCGGCCAGGCCGACCGCGCCCAGCAGCGCTGCCGAACCGGCCAGGAATGACCGGCGACTGACGCGACCGGCCTGCGGCGCACCGGTTTCGATACTGCCCTTGTCCGTGGCCATGCCTGCAACTCCCCTTGCTTGAACGGACCGCAGTCCAGTGCGTCAAGAGTGGTCCGCCAAAGCCCGATTGGCAAGCGCGGCGTTGCGAGGACCCCGTCCGTCCAGACGCATGGCGTCCCTCTGGCGACCAGAGGATCGGTTGCGGTTATTTCGGCAAACCCACCCAAAGCGCAATATTCCGAGCGGTTTGGCAGCAATTGCAGATAGGTCGAGCCGGCAGGCCGGGCTTTTTCGAGGGGAATTTATCCATCTAATCCCCGCGTCACGCCGTCATGCTAATGTTCAGGCACAGTCGGCGAAATGGGCGGTGAGCCCGGATGCAGCGCCCGCCAGCGGCGGTTGCGCAGCGCGGACGGATCGACCAGCAGGCAGGCATAGCGGTCGCGGATCGCCTGGTTGAAGAAGCGGCCGCGCGAGGGGGCGTCGCGCAGCGCCTGATAGATGGCGGCGGGCACCTCGAAATAGGTGTAGCGCCGGCCCTCGGGACCAAACCAGATCGACAATTCGCGGCTCTCGGGCTGGTAGTGGATGTGGCGGATCACGGCGGACATCGGGCCTCTCCCATTGGCCGGCATGGTTGCGGAATCCACAACCGCAGGATGGGTTCCGGTGCGCGGCGCCGGGGCGATTCACAAGTGAGTCATGGGCATGGATGAAGCGGCGCCGACCCCCGATGTGGACTGGGCCGCGGTTCAGCTCGACTATGAGCAGGGCATTGGCACCCTGCCGGAAATCTGCGCGCGTTTCGGGATTACCGAGGCGCAGCTGCGCTACCGCCGGGAGCGCCATGGCTGGCACATGCGCCACGATTGGACCCTGCGGGTTGTGCCCTTGATCAACCGCATGATGCGGGTGCTGGACGGGCAGGTCCGCGCCCTGGAGAAAGAAATGGACAAGCCAGTGGACAAGAATGCCGCGCTGCTCGGCACCATGACCAAGACGCTCGAAAAGCTGATCGAGCTCGACACGGCGCAGCAGGCCAAGCGGCCGACCAAGCGCAAGGAAATGAGCGACATCCGCAACAAGCTGGCGGCGCGAATTGAACAGCTCAAACAGCAGCGATGACGCCTACTACGACAGGTTGCTCGAGGCATTGACCGCCGAGCAGGCGGCGTCGCTCTATTTCGACTGGCCCCTCTGGGCGGTTGGGCCGCAATGCGAGCCCAAGGGCGACTGGACAACCTGGCTGCTGATCGGCGGCCGTGGCGCGGGCAAGACCCGGGCGGGCGCCGAATGGGTCCGCCGACTGGCTCAGGAGGGCGTGACGCCCATTGCACTGGTCGGCCAGACCATGACCGAAGCGGTGGCGATCATGGTGCGCGGCGAGAGTGGACTGCTGGGCGTGCATCCACCCCAAGAGCGGCCCGTGCTCAAGGATATGCGCCTGATCTGGCCCAATGGAGTCGAGGCCATGGTGCTCTCGGCCGCCAATCCGGAGGGATTTCGCGGCCCGCAATTCGCCGCGGCCTGGAGCGATGAAATCGGCTGCGGCGCCGTCGACAAGGGCGCCAACCAGCCCAATATCTTTGGCGACGCCAAGAGCGCCGAAAGCGGGCGGCCGTATTTTTCCACCGGCCTGTCCGACCCGCTGATCCAGCGCCAGGCCTTGCGGGCGCATCAGGCCTTCTGGCGGGAGCCGGCGAACAATCCGCCCGGCATGGTCGATATCGAGCGGATCTATCACTGGAGCTGGGACGCACGGCCCTATCCGGCCTTTCCGGCGCTGACCGAGATCTGGTCCGACGGCGTCAACCACCGCACCGGCCACTGGCTTACGGGGCGGCTGGGCGGGCTGGCCAGCGACGAACTGGCTCAGGCTTTGGCCGCCGACCATGGCGTGACGCTGACGGCCGAGCCCGGCCTGCCCTTTGTCAGTGGCTATGTTCTGGGCCATGTCGGCACCGGCCGCGCCGCGCTCGAGCCGCTTATCGCCGTGACCGGGCAGGGGCTGCGCCATGGTCCCGACGGGCTGCAGCTGGGCGCGGCTCGGCCGCAGGACAGTACCATGCTGGCGCCGGCTTTGCTGGCCCAAAGCGAGGGCGCCACGCTGTCGCGCCGCCGCGGCGATCCAGCCGAAAAGCCCGGTCGGCTCGCCCTGAACTTTGTCGACCGCCCGCGCGACTACCTGACCGGCACGGTGACGGCGGTCAGCCAGGCCGGCGGCCCGCTGGCGGGCGAGAGCACGGCTTTGGTGCTCGATGGCGCGGCGGCGCGGCTGGCGGCCGAGCGCCTGCTCGATGGGCGGAGCACCCGCCGCGAAACGCTCGAGTTTGACCTGCCGCCGGCGCAGCTCGCCCTCGAGCCGGGCGATGTCATCGCCATTGCCGGCCTGGCCGAGGGCCCGTTCGAGATCACCGCCATCAATGACGGGGTGACACGGCGGGTCACTGCGCAAACCCTCACGGCCATGACGGCGGTGGCGGTGGGCGGCGATCACCCGCTGCGTGGCGGCGGCGGCACGCTGGTGCGGTCCGTGCCGCTATTGGCCATGGCGCAATTGCCGCCGCTGCCGGCCGCGCCGAACCAAGCCCGCCTGCTGCTGGCGGGCTATGCGCAGCCCTGGCCGGGCGCGCTGCAGCTGGTCGACGAGAGCACCGGCACGAGCCTGCTCGCAGTGGAGCGGCGCGGCGTGCTGGGGATATTGGCCACGGCTTTGTCTGCCGGGCCGCGCGCCGTCTGGGACCGCGGGCCGGGCCTGGACGTGACGCTGCATGACGGGCATCTGTCCTCGGCCGAGCCGCTTGCCGTCCTGGCCGGCAGCAATCGCCTCGCCGTCGAAACCGCCAGCGGCGCCTGGGAGGTGATCGGCTTTGCCGCGGCAGAGCTGGTGGCCCCGGGGCGCTATCGGCTGAGCCAATTGCTGCGTGGTCTCGAGGGCACCGGGCCGTCGGTCGGGGCGGCCCCGATCGGTTCGCGCGTCATGCTGCTCGACAGCCGGGTGGCGACGCTGGGCATCGAGCCGGCCTGGCTGGGCGAAACGCGGGCGCTGCGGCTCTATGCGGGCAGTGCCGATCTGACGGGAACCACGCTGGCCTTGGCGGTCGATCCCGGCCCGGCTTTGCCGCTGCCGCCGGTGCATCTGCGGGCGCGGCGAGCGCCCGGCGGCGATATTGCGCTGACCTGGACGCGCTGCAGCCGGGCCGATGGCGATGGCTGGGGCCTCGCCGAGGCGCCGCTCGAGCATGTGCCGGAGGCCTATCATGTGGCCATTCTCGATGACGGCACGGCGCGGCGCGTCATCGAGACCACGCTGCCGCATGCCGTCTATTCGAGCGCCGATCAGCTGCTCGATTTCGGCAGCCTGCCGGCCAGCTTCAGCTTCACCATTGCCCAGCGCAGCCCGGTACTGGGCGCCGGCCACGCTGCCACAGGAGAATTCCATGGCTAGATCGCGCTTCGCGCTTTGTCTCGATGAAGTGCTGCGGCACGAGGGCGGCTATGTCGACCATCCCCGCGATCCCGGCGGCGCCACCAAGCTGGGCATTACCCGCAGGACGCTGGCGCGCTGGCGGCAGGTCTCGCCCTGGTGGGACCTGCCCAAAAGCGCGGTACGGGACTTGGGGCGGGCCGAAGCGGCCCGCCTCTATCGCGCCCTCTACTGGGACGCCTGCAAGGCCGGGCAATTGCCGCCCGGCCTCGACCTGGCGCTGTTCGATTTTGCCGTCAATGCCGGGCCGAGCCGGGCGATCCGAACCCTGCAGGCCGAACTGGGCGTGCGCGTCGATGGCCTTGTCGGCCCGCTGACGCTGGCAGCGGTCAGCAAACGCGGGGCTAGCGGGCTGATCGGCGCGCTCTGCGACCGCCGCCTGTCCTTTCTGCGCCGGCTCTCGACCTTTGCCCATTTCGGCAGGGGCTGGTCGACCCGCCTCGCCTCTATCCGCCTGGCGGCTCAGCTGGCCGCCGGCTCTGCCGCACCCCCATCCAAACCCGATCAATGGAGTTCGATCATGGATATTCTGCGTGGCTACAAGACCTATATCACCGCCGGCTTCATGCTGCTGGCCGGCCTCGCCCAAGTGCTGGGCATCGACCTGCCGGCGCTCGACAGCGGCGCGGCCGGACACCTGATCATGGAGGCGCTGGCGGTGATCTTCCTGCGCCAGGGGCTCAAGGGGGATATTGCCCGGGCGTAAGGGGCGGCCTTGCAATGCGGGCCGGTGTGGCCGATATTTTGGCGCACCGGCTCAGGCAAGGCGAGGCGCCCATGGCAAGACGTGTGTTTACGGTGACCGCCCACTGGGACGAGGAGGCAAAGGTCTTCTACGCCCAGAGCGACATTATCGGTCTGCATATCGAGGCGCCCACTATCGACGCTTTCGAAGCGGTGATGCTGGAGCTCGGCCCGGGCCTCGTCATGGCCAACCATGTCACGGAAGATGAGCTGCGTTCGGCGGCAGCCGAAGACCTGATCCCGACCATCATCTGGCAACGTCCCACCGTTCAGGCGGCATGAGTGGTTGGCGGCTACTATACCGCCGTCGTCCGTGAGCTCCGCCAGTTTGGCTATAGCAAGCTAGCCAACGCCAAGGGCTCGCACGAAAATGGGTCAATTCAGCCGGAAAGACGCTGATCGTGCCTCGTAATCTCAAGAGCCGACATACCGCCAATGGCATCCTGCGCGATGCCGGCAGCGCCGTGAAGTTTTGACATATTGGTCAAGTCGCCCCATTCATGTCCCATTCAGCAATGCCGGCCTAGATTGCGCTCATGAAAACTCCGCTTCCCTCCCGTCTGGTCCCGTTTGCCCTGGCGCTGGCGCTTGCCCTGATGGGCGGCGGCCCGGCGCAGGCGCAGGCCTGCCTCGACAATCGGCAGATCCAGGAGGCGGTGGCCTCCGGTCAGATCATGTCGCTTGACGCCGTGCTGGCCTCGGCCGGCATAGACGGCAGTGCCAAAATCCTCAATGTTGCCGTCTGTGACGAAGGCGGCCGTCTGGTCTACCATATCGGCGTGCTCGCCGCTGATGGGCAGGCCCAGAACCTGGTGCTGAGCGCCCAATAGACCAAGCCAATGCCGCGGGGCCGGACATGCGTATTCTCGTTGTCGAAGACGACATCAACCTCAATCGCCAGATCAAGGACGCCCTGACCGAGGGCGGCTATGCCGTCGACGTGGCCTTTGACGGCGAAGAGGGGCATTTCCTGGGCGACACCGAACCCTATGACGCCGTGGTGCTCGATATCGGCCTGCCACAGATGGATGGCCTGTCGGTGCTTGAAGCCTGGCGCCGCGCCGGCAAGACCATGCCGGTACTGCTGCTGACCGCGCGCGACCGCTGGAGCGACAAGGTGCAGGGGATCGATGCCGGTGCCGACGACTATGTCGCCAAGCCCTTTCACATGGAAGAGGTGCTGGCCCGCATCCGCGCGCTGGTTCGCCGCGCGGCCGGCCTGGCTTCCAACGAGATCGTGGCCGGGGCAGTGCGGCTGGACGCACGCTCGGGCAAGGTCACCGTCGAGGGGCAGTCGGTGAAACTGACCAGCCACGAACT
>CAXBHD010000024.1:0-21176 GCA_963975335.1 uncultured Devosia sp.
CCAGGCCGGGACCGAGGTATTTGGCGATGAAACCGCCATCACCGGCTATTCCAACGTGGTCAGCGGCGTGATCAAGCTCCTCAAGGTCCTGGAAGACGGACGGCAGCAGGTTGTCGGCCTCAAATTTGCCCCCGATTTCATGGGACGCCTCTTTGCCACCGACAATAGGCTTTCGGCCGAGGCGGCGTCCCTGGTCAGGCTGTGCCATGTCCCCCGTGCGGTGCTGGAGAGCCTGCTGCCGCAAAGCCGTCCTCTGGAACGGCGACTGATGGCGGAGACGCTGCGGGAGCTCGACGAGGCGCGGGAATGGATGGTAACCTTGGGGCAGAAGTCAGCTTCCGAGCGGGTCGCCAGCTTTCTCTATCTGATTGGCGTGCATCTTTGCCCGCAATCCAGCCAGGCCCCCGGGACGATCGCTTATGAATTGCCATTGACCCGTCGCGATATTGCAGACTTCCTGGGCCTTTCGATCGAGACGGTCTCGCGCCAGCTCACCGAGCTGCGGCGCCTCGAGATCATCGCCATTCGCAACAAGCGGCAAATCACCATTCCCGATATCGGGCGGCTGCGCGGCCGCTGCGGCTAGACGGCTTTTCACGCAGCGTGCCGCGTCCGAGGCGCGCAGGACGGCGC
Source organism: uncultured Devosia sp. (assembly GCA_963975335.1). GTDB lineage: Bacteria > Pseudomonadota > Alphaproteobacteria > Rhizobiales > Devosiaceae > Devosia. Next base: position 634 of record CAXBHD010000024.1, read on the forward strand.
AATCAAGCCGGCAATCGCCGAACCGGCGCCCGCTGGCACAGCCGCGCAGAACATCGTCCGCAGTGACGGCCACGCCGCAATCGGCCGCCCTGGCCGAGGCGCCCCGCCCAATCAGCGCTTGTAGTCGTCGTTGAGCAGGATGCGCTCACCGTCTCCCTCCACGTCATCATACTGGCCGCTCCGCAGGGCCCACAGGAAGCCCACCAGGGCCAGCAGCCCCAGGCCCATGGCCGAGAGGACGAGGAGGACGAGACCGCTCATTTTGGCATTCCATTGGCTGAGGGGGCGCCGGCAAACCGCAGCCGCATGGCATTGATCACAACGATCATCGAGGACGAGGACATGGCGATGGCGGCCCAGAGCGGGGTGACCAGGCCGGCCGCCGCCAGGGGCAGGACGACCAGGTTATAGGCGATGGAGAGCCCCAGATTCTGGCGCACCAGACGGTCGGCCTTGCGGGCCAGCCACAGGGCATAGGGCACGCCATCGAGCCGGTTGTTGGTCAGCACGAAGTCGGCAGCAGCGCGCCCGGCATCGGCAGCCGATGCGGGGGCGAACGACACGTCGGCAGCGCGCAGGGCCGCAGCATCGTTGATGCCGTCGCCCACCATGGCCACGAGCCCCGTGTTGCGCATGCGGGCAATGGCTTCGGCCTTTGACTGGGGTGTCATGGCGTAAGAGTGGTCAGCTATGCCAAGCAGCCCGGCCATGGCTGACACCGCCTGTTCCCGATCGCCGGACAGCAGATGCGTCGCGACGCCCTGCCGATGCAATTGGGCGACCACTGACGCGGCCTCGAGGCGTGGCTCATCGGCAAATTCGAAGGCGGCAACGGGTTCGCCATCTGCTGACAGCCAGGTGACGGGGCCAGCGGCGGCAAGCTGGCTGGCGCCGCAAAATTCGGCACTGCCGAGCCGCCACAGGATGCCGTCGTGGCGGACTTCCACGCCGCGTCCGGGGCTTTCTATGCTGCCCGGAAAGACCGGGGCGCGACAAGCCGCGGCCAATGCAACCGAGAGCGGGTGGCTGCTGGCGCCGGCCAGTCCGGCTGCGACCGATAGCAGCGCCGGATCACCAAACAGCTGGCCGGACAGGCGCAGCGTCCCGGTGGTGAGCGTGCCGGTCTTGTCGAAGGCGACATGCCGGACATCTGCAAGCCGCTCCAAAGCGGCGCCGTCCTTCATCAGGATGCCCTGGCCAAACAGTCGGCCAGCGGCGACGACATGCACAATGGGCACGGCCAGGGCCAAGGCACATGGGCAGGTAACGATAAGCACCGAGACTGCATTGAGCAGGGCGCTGCGCCATCCGGCGCCCAGTGCGAGCCAGGTCAGCAATGTGGCAAGCGACACCAGGTGAATTACGGGCGCATAGTGGTCTGCTGCCCTGTCGGCGATACGGCGATAGCGCGTGCGGGCGCCCTCGACCGCCTCCATCAACGCCGTGGTGCGCGACAGGAACGAGTCCTGCACCGGCCGCAACGCGGTAACCTGCAGCGCCCGGCCGACGATCAGTCCACCGGCGGGCAGCGCGTCACCGGCCTCGATCTCCTGCGGCATCGCTTCGCCATTGACCAGCGACAGGTCGGCCGTGCCCCGGCCCGCCGCGGCGCAATCCACCGGAATGCGATCACCGGCCCGCAGCAGCAGCGTCATGCCCGGCACGATGTCGGCCGAGCGGACAAAGCCGGTAGTGCCGTCCTCGAGCATGCGCAAGGCGCCACGCGGCGCCAGCCGGGCCAGATTGGCCACGGCATTGCGCGCCTGGCCGCGCATGAGATGATCGAGGGTGCGTCCAATCAACAGGAAGAACAGCAGCATGGTGGAGGCGTCGAAATAGGCATGCGCACCGCCCAGCTTCGTTTCAATGAGGCTGATGGCCGTCGTGGCGACCAGGGCGATGGCGATGGGCACATCCATATTGGCCCGTCCGGCGCGCAGGGCATGCCAGGCCGAACGGAAGAAGGGAATGCCGGCATAGACAACGGCAGGCACGGCCACGAGCGCCGAAAGCCAATAGAACAGAAGGCGTGCCTCGCCCTCTACACCAGACCAGACCGCTTCGGAAAAGAACATGGTATGGGCGGTGGCAAAGCCGGAGACGACCAGGGCGGAAACCAGTTCACGCAGCGCCGGGTCCCTGCCATCGGTATCGCGTGGATCGAGCGGGTGATTGCGATAGCCGTGGCGTTCAACCACGCGTGGCATTTCCGCCAGATTTGCAGCATCGTCAAAATCGATCTGCACCCGCCGCCTGCCCAGATTGACCCGGGCCGTATGCACACCGGGCATGCTTGAAAGCGCCCCTTCGATCGTGGCAATGCAGGCGGCGCAATAGGCGTCGGGTACGGCCAGGCAGATGCGCCGCGTGCCATCGGGGCCTGGCTCGACATATTCCTCCAGCGCAAGCGCATTGCCACCGGTTGCCAGGCTCATGGCACGCTGATCCGCGCCTCGCGTTCGACCGCGCCAAGCGCTGTCGGTGCGGTTGTGATTCTGACGTCCCAGGCACCCGATGCCAGGTCGATCGACCCTTCATAGCCGCGCGGCGTTGCCGACAGGAGGATGGTGGCATCGTCATGCCCGCCCACAGGCCGGTGGATGAACGCCTGCACGTCTGCAAGCTTGAGCGACCGGGCATTGCCCTCGGCCTTCAGCGCCAGAATGCCGGCTTCATAGCTGATCCCGAACGCCCAGCCGGCTTCGTGCTGGGCGCTGATGGCATCGGCCTTTTCCTGGAACTCCTGGCTGGCCACATAGCTGTTCTGCACCACCAGGCCCGTCCAGGTTCGCGACGCCGATACCGCCATGATGGTGTTGACGGCAATGATGACCCCGAAAAAGGCCACCGTGATCAGCAGCATATGCCGCCCGGTAAACTCCCCACCTGATGCCTTGCTCATGGCTGTTCCCCAGGTGCTTCAAAATGGACCTCGGCCGACGCCGTCGCCGTCCCGTCCGCTGCTGTAACTGTCATCACGAAGTCGGTTTTCGAGGCCAGTTGCCCTGCCGGCGAACGGACATAGACACGAAGGGCCAATACGACATCGGGCTCTACCGTGACATCGAGCTGCCGTGTCGGCGCTGCGGCAACCCCGGGACCGGTCATGGTTGCGCCCGGCAGCCCTTCAAGGGTCAGGACGAGGTCGCGCGGCTGGGTCGTCATGTTCAGTAGCTTGATGTCATAGCCGTTCTGGATCGATCCATCGGCCAGCATGACATAGAGCGGGTTGCGGTCGTGCAGCACGTTGAGCCCGACGCTGGGCCGCAAGGACAGCGCGGCCAGCATGGCCAGACCAATGGCGGCCCATATGGTGAAATAGACCAGCGTTCGTGGCCGCAGCACGGAGCGCCAGTTCGTGGTCCGGATCGCCTCGACAAAGCCGCCGCCGGACTTGCGCACCCGCTCGGGATGGATGGCGCCCCTGGCGTCCTGGGCAAGTCCCATATTGGCGCTGTAGTCGCTGAGCGTGGCATAGGAGATCAGGCCGCGCTCGCGGCCGAGCTTGTCCATCACGCTATCACAGGCGTCGATGCAGAGGGCGCAAGTGATGCATTCCAGCTGCTGCCCGTCCCGGATATCGATGCCCATCGGGCAGACCGCGACGCAGGCATTGCAGTCGACGCAGTCGCCAATGGGCTTGCCCGCGGTGGCTTTCTTTGCCGCCTTGCCGCGTGGCTCGCCACGCCAGTCATTGTAGGTCACGGTGAGCGAATGCTCATCGAGCATGGCGGCCTGGATGCGCGGCCACGGGCACATATAGGTGCAGACCTGTTCGCGCATCAGCCCGCCGAAAGTGTAGGTGGTGGCTGTCAGGATGGCGATGGTGAAATAGGCGATGGCCGGCGCATTGAGCGTCACCAGATCTGCCGCCAGGGTGCGGGCATCTGCAAAGTAGAAGATCCACGCGCCACCCGTGGCGGCGCCGATCAGCAGCCAGATACCGTGCTTGAGCACGCGCTTGCCGATCTTGGCGGCTGACCAGGGCGCGGCGTCAAGTTTGATGCGCGCATTGCGGTCACCCTCGATGGCCCGCTCGACCCCCATGAACAGATCGACCCAGACGGTCTGCGGGCAGGCATAGCCGCACCAGGCACGGCCCACTGTCGAGGTAATGAGGAAAAGGCCGACGCCTGCCATCACCAGCAGCCCGGCCACATAGTAGAATTCGTGCGGCCATATCTCGATGAAGAAGAAGTAGAACCGACGATTGGCCAGGTCGAGCAGCACAGCCTGATCGGGTGCATAGGGACCGCGATCCCAGACCAGCCAGGGGGTGACATAGTAGATCGTCAGCGTGATCGCCATGACCAGCCACTTGAAGCGGCGGAACTGGCCGTCGGCCCGCTTGGGAAAGATCTTGCGCCGCGCCGCATAGAGCGGCTGCTGCCGCCCCTTGGCGGAGTTGACCGCCTCTACGTCGTGGTGCTCATGGGTCTGAGTATGGTCGATGATAATCATGCCTGGTCCTTGATTGCACCATGGAACGCGCTCCGCCGCCTGCCCTTGATCTGCGTCAAGCGCTAAGCAAGAAGGGGGCGCCACGACGCCCCCTTTCACCCCTGCCGAATCTGCATGTCGGCCGACGGTGTTCTAGAGACCGCCTCCCAGGCCATGGACGTAGACGGCAAGCTGCTTGATCGTCACGTCGTCCAGCTTTTCGGACCATGCCTGCATCATGCCGTGGCGCGGGCGGTTGATCTGCGCGGTGATGGCCTCGAGCGTGCCCTCATAGAGCCAGATCTTGTCGGTAAGATCGGGCCCGCCGAGTTCGGTCATGCCGCCACCGGTCTCGCCGTGGCAGGCGACGCAGTTCTCGGCGAACAGTTGCGCTGCCTCCGGCGTCACCACACCGCCCTCGACCCCGGCCAGGTTCGCGACGTAACCCGCGAGAGCCTTGATCGAGGCGGTGTCGAGCAGCGCGTCGGTCCCGAAATTGGGCATGATGTTGTAGCGCGTGTCCGGATCGGTCGGCGAGCGCACGCCATGGGCGATGGTGAGATAGACGTCCTCGACCGTACCGCCCCAGATCCAGGAATCGTCATTGAGGTTGGGGTAGCCCGGTCCGCCTGCGGCGCCGGTGCCATGGCATTGCGAGCAGTTGACCTTATAGGCCGATGCGCCGGCGGCCGTGGCGAAGCGTGCCAGCTCGGGATCGGCCAAAACCTGGCCCACTGGGAGTTCGGCAATGCGCGCCAGGGTGGCAGCATTGGCATCGTCCACCGCAGCCATGGTGTCGGCCAACTCGGCGCGGCTCGAATATCCCAGAACACCCGTCGTTGCCGAGCTCAGCAACGGCCAGGCCGGATAAAGGACCGTATAGGCCACCGCCCAGATGATCGTGCCGTAGAAGGTCCACAGCCACCAGCGCGGCAGGGGATTGTTCAACTCCTTGATGCCATCCCATTCGTGACCGGTCGTCTCGACACCGCTCAGGTCGTCGACCGGCTTGCCGTGATCATGCATCGTATCGTTTTTGCTCATGGCGCATCGCTCCGCTCGTCATTGCGCAGTGGAATGAGGGCGGCCTGCCGGGCGCTTTCGCGGGCGCCCGGACGCAGCATGAAGGCACCGACGGCCAGGAAGACCGCGAAGAGGTAAAGCAGGCCCCAGGAGTCGGCGAAGTGCCGCAAGGTTTCATAGCTCATCGTTTCGGTCTCACCTGTAATTGGCTTCGGCCTGGTAGCTATCGAAATCGACCAGCGTACCCAGCATTTGCAGATAGGCGACCAGGGCATCCATCTCCGTGATCTCCATGGCATTGCCGTCGAAATCGCCGACAACGGCCTTGGGATAGCGCGCGAGCAGGGCCGAGGTGTCGGCATCGGTCGTCGCCTGGGCCATGAGGTCGATGCCGGCAGCCGCGATCATCTCGGGCGAATACGGCACGCCGACCGTGGCATTGGCCTTGAGCATGCCGCCTATAGTGTCGAAATCCAGCCTGGCCTGCGCCAGGAAGGCATAGCTGGGCATCACCGACTCCGGCACGACCGAACGCGGATCGGTCAGGTGCTGCACCTGCCATTCGTTGGAATAGCGTCCACCGACGCGGGCCAGATCCGGTCCCGTGCGCTTGGACCCCCACTGGAACGGGTGGTCATACATGGACTCAGCGGCCAGGGAGTAGTTGCCGTAGCGCTCCACTTCGTCGCGGAACGGGCGGATCATCTGGCTGTGGCAAACGTAGCAGCCTTCGCGGATATAGATATCGCGTCCGATCAGCTCGAGCGGCGAATAGGGACGCATCCCTTCCACCTTTTCGATGGTGTTCTGGAAGTAGAACAGGGGAACGACCTCGACTATGCCGCCAATGCAGACAACCAGCAGAGAGCCGACCAGCAGCAGGGATGCATTCCGCTCGATGACGCCATGTTTTTCAAGAATGGACAAAGTGTTCTCCTACTCTGCCGGTTGCATCTGGACGGAAACGGGCATGGGCTTCTCGGTGCGCACCCGCCCGGCAATTGTCATGGCGATGTTGAAAGCCATCACCAGGGCACCGGCCAGATAGAGCGTGCCGCCAACCATGCGCATGACGTAATAAGGGTGCAGTGCGGCCACCGTTTCGGCGAACGAATAGACCAGGAAGCCCTGGCTATCGTATTCGCGCCACATCAGGCCCTGCATGATGCCGGCGACCCACATGACGGCGGCGTAGATGACGATGCCAAGCGTTGCCAGCCAGAAGTGCCAGTTGATCATGCGCAGCGAATAGAGCCGCTCGCGACCCCACAGGCGCGGCACCATGAAATAGATGGCACCGAAGCTGATCATGCCCACCCAGCCCAGGGCGCCCGAATGCACATGGCCGATGGTCCAGTCGGTATAGTGGCTGAGCCCGTTCACCGACTTGATCGACATGACCGGCCCCTCGAAGGTCGACATGCCATAGAAAGCGACGGCGATGACCATCATGCGGATGATCGGATCGGTCCGCATCTTGTCCCAGGCGCCGCGCAGGGTCAGCAGGCCGTTGATCATGCCACCCCAGCTGGGCATCCACAGAACGATCGAGAACACCATGCCCAGGGTCTGCGCCCAGTCGGGCAGCGCGGTATAGTGCAGATGGTGCGGACCGGCCCAGATATAGAGAAAGATCAGAGCCCAGAAGTGGATGATCGAGAGCCGGTAGGAATAGACCGGCCGTTCGGCCTGCTTGGGCAGATAGTAGTACATCATGCCCAGAAAGCCCGCGGTGAGGAAGAAGCCCACTGCATTGTGGCCATACCACCACTGCGTCAGCGCATCCTGCACCCCCGAGAAAAGCGAGAAGCTGCGCGATCCGAAGGGCGACACCGGCACCGCCAGATTGTTGACCACATGCAGCAGGGCAACCGTGATGATGAAGGCGAGATAAAACCAGTTGGCGACGTAGATATGGGGTTCCTTGCGCTTGAGCAGTGTGCCCAGGAACACGACGAGGTAGGCGACCCAGACAATGGTCAGCCAGATATCGACATACCATTCGGGCTCGGCATATTCGCGGCTCTGGGTGATACCCAGCAGGTAACCGGTCGCGGCCATCAGGATGAAGAGCTGATAGCCCCAGAACACGAACCAGGCCAGGTCGCCCCCGAAGAGGCGCGCCCGGCAGGTGCGCTGCACCACATAGAAGCTGGTTGTCACCAGTGCCGTGCCGCCGAAGGCAAAGATCACCGCGCTGGTATGAAGGGGCCGCAGGCGCCCGAAATTGAGCCAGGGGCCGAAGTTGAGGTCCGGGAAGGCGAGCTGTGCGGCGACAAGAACGCCGACGAGGAAGCCGACAATTCCCCAGAACATGGTCATGATCGAGCCGATTCTGATCGGTCCGTCCATGTAGCCCGCCTCGGCCTCTGCCGGCGCTACCGGTTGCGGCAGGCGGATGGCGACGATCGTGGCCACCCCCAGCACGAAAGCTAAAATGCCCATGTGAATCCGGAAGGGGTCATCGACCGCCAACCCGGATAGCGTGACAGCCAGGAAGGTTCCTGCTGCCAGTCCAATGATCCAACCCGTGTATCTCACGACGCCCCCTTGAAGATTCGGCCGGTCATCGGGCTGACCAGCATCTTGGGCTTACCGTCGCGGCCGCACATCCACTTTGACATTTGTCAATGTGAGGACGACGAGCAGGAATAAGTCTGCATGTGTTCTCTGGACGGAGGTTCGCATGCTGGAAAGATTGGACAGATCGGCCCTGCGCGAGGTGGTACTGGGCCACAATGAGCAACTGGGGCTCTGCAAGGCGCTTGAGCGCATTGCCGACGCCCTGCCGCACGACCTGGATGCCAAGAGATGCCGGGAGGCCGCCGTCGCCATCCATCGCGTGATGACTCGCGTGGCCATGGCCGAACAGGATATCATCGGCCGGGAACTGGCTGAGGGCGGCTCCGTTCTGACGGTCAACCTGGCCCCCACGATCGAGCGCCTGCGGCGAGAAAACGCCGAAGACCTCAGCTATGCCGAAGAGCTTCAGGAAACCCTGCGAGACTATGGGACTGACCAGCCCAGCGTGTCGATCGATGCTCTGGGCTACATGCTGCGCGGTTTTTTCGAATCGCGCCGCCGCCGGATCGCTCTGGAACGGGAAATCCTCGACGCTCTCGCGCCACCGCCGCAATGATCGCCTCGCCACTGATCTGGGGCCTGCTGCTCGGGCTGGGCTCCAGCCTGCATTGCGCCGGGATGTGCGGTCCGATCGGCTGCTCGCTATTAGCACTCGGCCCCCAGACCGAATCTCGGCAGGCCCTGCTGCTGCGCGTCTTGCTGATGCAGGCAGGGCGGATCGCTGCCTATGTGCTGCTCGGACTGGTAGCGGGACTGGCGGGGGCCCGCATGCTGGTGACCTGGGATCTCACGCCTGTCCACCAGGCGCTGCAATGGGCCGCGGCCTCCGTCGTGGTCTGGCTCGGTCTCGCCACGGCGGGTCTGGTGCCATCCCTGGCCCTGGGCGATCGCATGCTGATCCCCCTTGCCCAGGGCGTAGCGCGACTGCGGCTGTCGCTGTCGAGCGGCGGACCGGAATTTGCCCTGCTTGGAGGCATGGTCTGGGGCATGACGCCCTGCGCCATGGTCTACACGGCCCTGTTCAATTCCCTGCTCACCGGCGACGCGGCCGGCGGTGCGCTGCTGATGCTGGCCTTTGGGATGGGCACCATCCCGGCGGTGGCAGCGTCATCGCTTGCCCTGTATGGCGCGCGGCTCATGCCCAGGCCGGGGCGGCAGGCCGCCGGTCTGCTCATGGTTGGTGCCGGCATCCTCGCACTGGCACTCACGGTTCCCGGCAGCCCGCTATGCCTGACGAACCCCGGCTCATAGGCGATCGAACGCCAAGCGTTCGGTCCTGTCGAGGCGGGTCAATGTCATCGCCACCAGGGCGCCAACCAGTCGCCATCAACCATATGACCGTCACGCCAAAGACCAAGCCAGCCCGTGCGCCTTCAACCCATTGTCTGCGTGCACAATGGCGGACCCGGCAAAGGAAAAGCCCAGCGAACTCGATGAGTTCACTGGGCTTTTTTGGTTGCGGGAGCAGGATTTGAACCTGCGACCTTCAGGTTATGATTGGCTATCATCGGTGCGGCCCGTGCCGCGACGTGAGGGCTATATAGGGGGTAGAGATTGATTGCTCAACCCCCAAACGGCCTTCAGTGACGCTTTTTTGACAATGGGCTTTTTTGGCGCCCTGAACCTACCAATCAGATGCATTTCGGTTAGTGTCGGGCATCCCTTTCGCCGATACGAGTTTCCGCTCCATGAAAACCAATCGACTTGGCCGCACCGATCTGCGGGTCACCGAAATTTGCCTCGGCACCATGACCTGGGGCAGCCAGAATACCGAGGCCGAAGGCCATGCCCAGATCGATATGGCCCTCGAGGCCGGGCTCAATTTCATGGATACGGCCGAGATTTACGCCGTGCCGCGCAGCCCAGAGACATCTGGACGCACCGAAGAGATCATCGGCAGCTGGTTCAAAAAGACCGGCAAGCGTGATCAGTGGATTCTCGCGTCAAAAATCGCCGGCGGACCGGTGGATTTCATCCGCGACAATTCCCGCGCCAGCGCCAAGACCATCCGCCAGGCCGTCGATGCCAGCCTCCAGCGGCTGCAGACCGACCATATTGACCTCTACCAGATCCACTGGGCCTCGCGCGGGAGCTATAATTTCGAAGGTTCCTGGACCTATGCCCCCCATAACCAGGACACCGCCGATACGCTCGACAATATCGAGGACATGCTCGAGGGCCTCGGCGCGCTGGTCAAGGAGGGCAAGCTCGGCCATATCGGGGTTTCCAACGAAACCACCTGGGGCATTGCCCAATGGCTGCGCATTGCCGAGGCCAGGGGCCTGCCGCGTCTGGTCTCGGTACAGAACGAGTATAACCTCACCCGCCGCCAGTTCGACCTCGACATGGCCGAACTCAGCCATCACGAGCAGGTGGGCCTGCTCGCCTATTCGCCTTTGGCGGGGGGCCTGTTGACTGGCAAATACCAGAACGGCGCCGTGCCCGCCGGCAGCCGCGCCGACTACCAGAAGAGCTTCTGGCGCTATAACGAGCATTCGGCCGCCGCCACGGCCGCCTATCTGGACATCGCCGCCCGGCACGGCCTCGATCCGGCCCAGATGGCCATCGCCTTCACCCTCACGCGCCCTTTCACCACGTCCTCGATCATTGGCGCCACCAGCATCGAGCAGCTGGCTTTGGCCATCGGCGCGGCCGAGGTGACGCTTTCCCCCCAGGTGCTGGCCGAAATCGACGCGGTGCACCGGCGCCATCCGCGGCCAATCTGAAGCGGTCGCCTTTTCAGCCGATCACGCTATAACAAGGGCGTACACGTTTTTCGGGGCCGCCCTTGTCCACCACGATCATCTCCACGCTGTTTCCGCTGCTCTGCTATCTGGCCTACAACATCATCGTGCCGCAGGTGGAAAAGCTGCGGCCGTCGCTGTCGGTGATCATGAACATGCAGCGCCGCCGCTGGGTGGCCAATGCCGCCGTGCGGCACTCGCCCTTCGACGCCATCCTGTCGGGCAATATCATGGGGTCGGTGAGTTTTCTGGCCTCCACCGCGGTGCTGCTGATCCTGTCTATCTTCGCCGTTTTTGGCCAGGTGCCCTCGCTGATTGCAGCGCTCAACGCGCTGTCGCTGCACCGGGTCTATACGCCGCTCGATGTGCAGCTGCATCTGCTGGTGATGCTGACCATGTTCGTCATGGCGTTTTTCGCCTTCACCCTGTCGCTGCGCCAGTTCAACCACTTCTGCATCATGCTGGGCGCCATCGACCAGGACAATGGCACGACCGAGGCTGAGCTGGACGCCATTACCCGCATGAACGCCCTGGGCGCCGCCAATTTCAACAGCGGCATCCGCGCCTATTATTTCTCCGTGGCCACGGTGGCCTGGTTCGTATCGGATTGGCTGCCCATCGCCACCTGCCTGCTGACCGTGCTCATCCTGGCGCATCGGGAGTTTTTCTCCTCGGCCCACCGCACCGCCGCCTCCGCCGCGGTGATCGCCGCCCGTCGCCTGCAGGGCAAGGCTGTCGGCACCGCTATGCCGGCTCAACCGCCGGCTGCGGCACAGCCGGGTCGAGATGAAGATGCAGGAAGGCCCCCAGCTCTTTGAGCACGGGCGCGAGCCGGCGGGCCGGCCGGCCCAGCGCCAGCAGGGTACCTGGATGCCCGATCCCCGCATAATGCCGCTCCCGCACCATGCAGCCGACCACATTCAGCCGCCTGGCCAGGGCCATGGTATTGCGCGGATAGACCAGCGTGTCCTTGTCGCCCGTGGCCAGAAACATGGGGGGCGCCGAAGGGCTGACGAAGTGGATGGGCTGGGTCGTCATCGGTTCACGCACGGCGCCAAAGGTGCGCAGCGTAATCGGTCCGTCAAAGGGAAAGAAATCATAGGGCCCCGACAGGCCCACCACGCAGCGAATGGACCCGAGCAGGCCGCTGCGCGCCAGCAGGCCCGGATCGAGCGCCAACATGGCGGCATTATAGGCGCCGGCCGAATGCCCCATCAGCGCGATGCGCGCAGGATCGCCACCATGCTGGGCGATATGGCTGACCACCCATTGGATCGCCTGGACGCCGTCGTCGAGAAAGCCGGGATACTCCGCCTCCGGCACCAGGCGATAGTCGGCGATCACGGTCACAAAGCCCAAGGCCGCCACTGCGCGCCCCACAAAGTCATAGTCCTTGCGGCTGCCATCGCTCCAGGAGCCGCCATAGATAAAGCAGACAACCGGCCAGCCGCCCTGGGGGATCGGTTTGTCGCGCGGGGTATAGATATCGAGCTTGTGGCGGTCGCCGGCGCCATAGGCTAGGTCGCGGGCCGCCTTGCGGGAACCGGCATCCTTGGGGCTCAGGAAATTGATGATGCTCAGTATCGGGAAGGCCATGGGAACTCCGGTGACGTGCAGTCTAGCTACGACAGCCGGCACGTTTTTGTTTCGCACTATCCCTGCAATGGCTAATGGATTCACGCAGATTTAAGTAGCCCATGGCACAGTATTGTCACATCGCCCGTCGCGAGTGACCAGAGGATGCTCGCGTGAAGCAGCGAACCCGCCCCATTGCCAATGTCATGACCCCGAGCCCGGTTTCGACGCGGGCACGGCTGAACGCCGAGTTTCTGACCCAGCTCGGGCGCTACGACCACGTCACCCGCCTGCCCAACCGCCTGCAGTTCATCGATCACTTCGATGTCCTGGCGCGGGGTGACCAGCCGGCTCTGCTGGTGCTGGTCACCCTGGCCGACGCCAGGCACTATAACGAGATCCTGCGCGCCCTCGGCATGGCCTTTTCGGAGGACTTTGTGCGCACGGGTGCCGACCTGCTCGCCGCACAGCTGCCCGACGAGGTCACCATCTATCATGTGAGCGTGCTCAGCTTTGTCGTGGTCCTGAACGTCGACGACCTCGATACCCCACCGGCAGAAGCCAGGCGCATTGCCGCCGCCTTTGCCGGTCCCCTGTCCGTCAACGCCATCCCGATCAAGACCCAGGTCGGCGTTGGCCTGCTGCCGCTCGATGCCCAACGCGGCGCCGCCGAATCACTCCGCGCCGCCCTGGTCGCCGCTCAGGACAGCCGCAATGTGGCAGGAGGCATTGCCTTTTACGATCACAAGTCGGACGCCGCCCATCTGCGGGCCTTCAGCCTGCTGGCCGATCTGCCGCGTGCCATGGCCTCCACCGACCAGCTGGCGCTGCACTTTCAGCCGCGCATTGCTCTGGGCAGCGGCCAGTGCCACGGCGCCGAAGCCCTGTTGCGCTGGAACCATCCTGAATTGGGGGCTATCTCACCGGCAGAATTCATTCCGCTCGCCGAACAGACGGCGCTGATCAATCCGCTCACCGAATGGGTCATCAATCACGCCTTGGCACAGAACCGGCGCTTTCTCGACGCGGGCCATTCGCTTTGCGTGTCGATCAATGCCTCGCCGGTAAACCTGTCGGAAGACGGCTTTGTCGACGCCCTGCTGCAACGCTGTCAGGGCGCCGGGCTGGCGCCGCATCATATCGAGCTTGAATTCACCGAGGGGACACTCGCTACCAATTCGAGCCGCGCCATCGCGCAATTGACCAGCCTGCGCGAGGCCGGGGTCGCAGTGGCCCTCGACGACTTCGGCTCCGGCTATTCCAACCTCTCTTATATCGCCCATATTCCCGCCGATGTGCTCAAGATCGATCAGTCTTTTGTTCGCCCGCTCAAGGCACCGGGCGACGATGACTTCCTGTTGCGGCACATTGTCTCGATCGCGCAGGGTCTGGGCTTTCGCGTCTGTGCCGAAGGCATTGAAACCGCCCATGCCTTTGCCACCCTGCGCCAGCTGGGCTGCGAGGAAGGCCAGGGTTATTTCATGGCGCGGCCCATGCGAGCCGACCGCATGCTGGACTGGCTCGGCGCGCGCGCCTGAGGGCGGCATTGCCGGCAAAAGCTAATCTGACATTGACAATCAGCTATAGGCGACGCTTTATGCGCTTGTTCCTAAGCCCTCTTTATGGCCGCGCAATGCTCGTCTGCCAGTGCAACATGATTACCTCCAAACAGATCGAGGACATTGTCCTTGAGCTGCTGCAGGCTGATCCCTGGCAGCTGGTGGTGCCGGCAAAGGTCTACAAAGAGCTCGACCGACGCGCCAAATGTGGTGGCTGCGTACCGAATGTGGTAGACATAATTGTTCGGGTGACCGAAAACTACCACATGCAGCAAGCCCTACCCTCTAGCGAACTTGTTTCCCTGCAGTCTGGGCTGGAAAAACTCAAGCAGCAAGGAAGCGGAGTACGTCGTGAAAGGCGAAGCAAAAGTCATAGAGCGGCTTAATGAAGCCCTCTTTCTCGAACTCGGGGCGGTCAACCAGTACTGGGTCCATTTCCGTCTTCTGGACGATTGGGGCTACAAGAAGCTGGCGACCAAGGAACGTGCCGAATCCATCGAAGAGATGCATCACGCCGATCGGCTGATCGAGCGGATCATCTTTCTGGAGGGCCATCCCAACCTGCAGCGCGTGGCGCCCCTGCGCATCGGCCAGTCCATCAAGGAAGTGCTCGAGGCCGATCTGGCCGGCGAATATGAGGCCCGGGCTGCCTATAAGGCCAGCCGTGAGCTCTGCGAAGAGCTGGGCGATTACGTTTCCAAGAACCTGTTCGAAGCGCTGCTGACCGACGAGGAAGGCCATATCGACTTTCTCGAGACCCAGCTTGAGCTGCTCGACAAGATCGGCGTCGAAAAATACGGGCAGCTCAACTCTGCCTCCGCCGACCAGGCCGAGTAATAATACCCCATTGAATGCCAGACCGCCCGGCTCGCCGGGCGGTTGCTTTTTGCCCGATGGGGCGACAACAGGCGATCGGCGCGCTACGGCAGCCGCTGCGACTAAGCGCCTTCTCCTGGCCAGGCAATGATGGTCAGCTCCGGCCAGATCGCCTTGGCGCGCTGGGATTTGCTGGCATGGGCGGCACGATTGTCCAGCACCGGATTGGGCACGATACGGAACGAGAACAGGTCATCGAGTCCGAATGGCGCCACGATATGCAGCCGGTTCGCCTCGTCAAGCCGCGCGCCAACCGCATGCGTCCTGGAGGCATAGCGACCGAGCATTTCGGCACTTGAGGTCAGCGGGGAAAACGGGCTGCCGAACTTCTGTTCGAACCACAGATGCACCCGCGCCTGATTGCGCACCTGGACGGGTACGGGCAGGCCGGCCAAGCGCCTCTCGAGCGCCTTGATCACACGATCCTCCGCATCCCAGCCCAGATCGGCGGCATCGAAATAGGCGATGTCGACATCGTTGATCCCGGTCAGCGGATCGCGCCCGGTCAGAGCGTTCCAGACGCTGTTATAGATCGCCCCTGCCACCAAAAGGTGGTCCGGCAGCGCCATCGCCCGCAATTCCTCCAGTACCACCATCAGCATGGCCTGGTCACGGATGATCGCTTCGAGCGCCTCAAGCTGAGCCTGCGGCGTGGCGCCGGCATATCGCAAATGCTTGTTCATGCGACGAGGTTATGCCGATTCTCGCCGCTGCGTCAGTTCTCGATGGGCTGGAACATGGCATTGAGTTCGCTGACGATCTGTTCCATCGGCGCGACCGCTTCGGGCAATTGTTCGGGGGGATTGGGCGCTACCGCCACATAGGGTACCCCGCTCGGAAACGCCCCGAACATCTGGAAGAAGGCCACCATGTCGTCCAGCACCGGCATGCGCCAGCGCCACAGCGCGCCCATGGCGATCACCGGCTCCATATGGCCATAGCCCTCATAATAGCGCGTGGTCACCCAGACGCCGCTATCCTTGAGCTTTTGCGCAAAACGCTCGGTATTCTGCATGCGCACGATTGGATCGGTCGTGCCGGTTGCCAGATACATCGGCGGCGTCTGGTTGGTCACCAGGTTGATCGGCTGCGTGCCTTCCGGATTGGGCGCCGAACCGAAGGCGTTCTGCACCTCGCCATATTCGAAGGGGTAGAAATCATAGGGCCCCGACAGGGCCGCCACGCCCAGAATATTCATCGTCACGCCATAGTCGCGCAAAAACGAGGGATCGAGGGCCAGCATGGTGGCATTATAGGCGCCCGCCGAATGCCCCGCCAGAAACAGCCGATTGGTATCGCCACCATAATTGGCGATATTGTCCTGCACCCATTTAAGGGCCTTGGCGCTGTCCTCGAGAAATCCGGGATACTGCACCTCGGGCACCAGCCGGTAATCGGCAATCACCACGACAAAGCCACGCGAAGCCAGCGCCCGGCCGACAAACTGGTAGTCGCTGCGCTCGCCCCGGTTCCAGCCGCCGCCATAGATGAAGAACACGACGGGGGCGAGGCTGCCCCGCGCCTCGGGCGCTCGGCATAGGCGACCCCGTCGCCCGCCTTAATGGTTCCGGCATCAACGGCAGCCGGCAGGTTGAACGGGTCCATCACCGAGAGGGCAAAACTTTGCACCGGCAGACTGGCGGCCAGCAGCATGAGCGCCACCAGGCAGCGGCGCAATATCAGGATCGGACGGGGCATGGGACCACGATTGTTGAAAGAGCAAGAAAGGAGCATGAAGGACAAAACCGGGCATTTTGTGGCATGCCGGAATGGGCGAGGGCAGGCGTCTCATCACTGAAACCAGCCTGCCCCCTACTTAAGCGCACTCAGATTGTTCCCAAAAACCTAACGAAAAGTTAACCCTAGCTCATCGCTTCAGTCCTTCCAGCAGCATGCCGGACACATAACCGGCAGCCGGCAGCCCGGTCCGGCTCTGATAGGCCAGCACCGCGGCGCGCGTCTTGGGGCCGACTACGCCATCGGGTGTGCCGACATCATATCCCGCCCGGGCCAGTAGCCTTTGCACTTCTGTGCGCTGCGCCGTCGTCAGGGCATAATCGCCGGCCGGCCAAGGGGTCGCAAAGTCGCCCCCGCCGATGATCCGGTCGGCCAGATGGCCGACGGCCAGGGCATAGCTGTCGGAATTGTTGTAGCGCTTGATCACATCAAAATTGGGCAGCAGCAGAAAGACCGGTCCACTGGCGCCGGCCGGCATATAGAGCCGACCGACATCGTCCGGGCGCGGAAATGCCCTGCCCGATACCCGGCTGATACCCATGGCCTGCCACCGGCTGAGCGGCGCGCGCTCGATCTGGCGGGCAGCGGCAAAGTCGAAGCCTTGAGGCAGCCTGACCTCATAGCCCCAGGTCTCGCCGGCGCGCCACTTGAACTTGTTGAGATAATTTGCGGTAGAACCCAGCGCGTCGGGCACCGAGTTCCAGATATCCTTGCGACCATCCCCATTATAATCGACCGCATAGGCCATGAAACTGGTGGGCATGAACTGGGTATGGCCCATGGCGCCTGCCCATGATCCGGTCATCTTGTCGGCGCTGACATGCCCGTCGCTGACAATGCGCAGTGCCGTCAGCAATTCTTCGCGAAAGAAGCTGGCGCGATAGCCGCCCTCTGTCAGCGTGGCCAGGGCGTGAATGGTATTCTCCCCCCCCATAAAGCCACCAAAATTGGTTTCCATGCCCCAGATGGCCAGCACAACCTCGGGCTGCACGCCCCAGCGCTGCTCCGCCCCGCTCAGTGTCTGCCGCCATTCCTGGCGCATGGCCTGCCCCTTGCCCGCCTGCGCATTGGTGACGCGTCTATCGACATATTGCTGCACGGTCTGACGGAATTCGGGCTGCTTGCCGGTCAATTCCATGACCTTGGGCAAATAGCTATAGCCGGCAAAGGCGGCCTCATAGGCGCTGCGACTGACCCCGCGCGCCGCGGCATCGGGCCACAACTCGGCGACAAACTGGGCGCTGTTGGCCCTGGCCGGCACCGCCATGCCCAGGCAGAGCAGACCGGCAAGGGCCCAGGCCGACAGGCGGCGCAAAAATGGAACTGTGCTGTCGTCCGCAACAAACATGACGAGCCTCGCAATACGCAAACAAAATGAGTGGCGCGGTTGGCCTCAAGGACCAACCGCTGCGTATCACATCATTAACCCACTAAATTAAGAGGGGTTTAAGGCCATGCCGCTCTCGGGTTCACGAAGACGTCAGGCCTTGCCCGGCGGCACGTCTTCACCATCGCCCGCCTCGCCGGGCAGTTCCGACCGGCCGGGCAGATCCGGCCCGGTTGACGAGCCAGCCGCTGGCGGGCGCGCCGCGAGCAGGGCGGGCGCACCATCCGGGTCGCTCTTGCCGCGACTGGGCGCATACGTGATGTGCGGATAGGGGATTTCGATGCCGCGCTCCTCAAACACCGTCTTGATGATCTCGTTATAGGCCCGCCCGGCACTCCACTGCTCGCCCGGGACCGTCTTGATCCGGGCGCGCACCGTCACCGCGGAATCGCCAAAGCCGGTGACCCCATGCATTTCAAGATTGTCCAGGATATGCTCCTTGTGCTCTGTCTCCATCAGCCGGTCGAAGGCCTCGAACATGGCCTTCTTGACCTCGGCAATATCGCTGTCATAGGCGACGCCCAGTTCGGCCAGATGGAAGGAGAAGCCGCGCACCATATTGCTGACCTGATCGACGGAGGAAAAGGGGATCAGATGCACCGTTCCCGACAGATCCCGGATCGTTACCGAGCGGATGGTGAGCTTTTCCACCACGCCGGATTTGTCGCCCACGGCCACCACATCGCCCTCATTCATCACATTTTCGAACTGGATGAAGATGCCCGTGATAATGTCCTGAACCAGCTTTTGCGCGCCAAAGCCGATGGCCAGGCCGATCACCCCCGCGCCCGCCAGTAGCGGCGCGATATTGACCCCGATCTGGGCCAGCGCCAGCATCAGCCCGAAGATCACCAGACCGATGGTAAAGGCATTGCGGAACAGCCCCAGCAGCGTCTTTTCCCGCGCCGTCGGGGCCCGACCGAAATTCGGATTGAGCCGATATTCCACCCAGGACGAGACCGCAACATAGAGCGCCAGACAGGCCAGCACGATCAGCGCCGCCGACATCGCCGATACCGCTACGGCCTGGCCTTCGTCACTGCCGATCCAGCCACCGAAATCGAACAGCGCCCAGGCCTGGGCAACGGCCAGCACCACCCCGGCAATCACCATCCAGCGCACCACCCGCATCACCGTCGGCACAAAGGTGCGCAGCCTTGTCTCGAGCAGCGGCAGACGTTCCTTGATGTCAGCCGGCAGGTTGAGGCCGGCACTGACAAAGCGGGCAATGAACCCGACCACAACGACACCAATGGCGATGGCCACCAGCGATTGCAGCGTCGCCGCCAGCATGAAGGGCAGCGCCTCATCGGGATTGGTGAACCAGACCACCAGCAGCGCCAACAGATAGACAATGGCCACGACATGCCAGCGGCGCGCCAGCAGGATCAGCAACTGGCCCACGCCGTCATTGTCGCGCTTTGCGGCGAGGCCTTCGAGCCAGAGCCGGACATCGTCACGGTTCTGCAGCACCACGATGATGGCAATGGTCACGGCCGTCGCCATAACCAGTACCTGCACCGCGGCGGCAATGGCTGGCGACAGGTTGGCGCTGACCAGTGGCGCCACGAACAGGAAAGTATAGCCGACCAGCGAGATGATGCGCGTCAGCCAAAAGGTCCAATAGGCCGCATTGTCATCACTGATGGGCATGAGCCGCAGCGCCGAAAGCCGCGGCGCCAGCAAGGCGCGGGTCGCCAGCTTGGTGATTTCGACCAGCAAGAAGGCGTTGAGCAGCAGGGACTGGCTGATTGCCATCCGTCCAGGCATATCCCCGACAAAGGCCAGTGCCAGACCATAGCCAATGGCCCAGGCCAGCACGACGGTGGACAGATCGATCAGCAGCACCAGCAGCGCCGTGCCAAGTCGACGGAGCCAGCCGCGACCGGCGACACGGCCGGCAAGCCGCCCGTCGAGCCAGTTGCCCAGCAGGCGCAGAAGAAAAAAACTGCCGAACAGCCCCAGAGCCGTCAGCAATACGCCTCCGATCAACCCGGCAAAAGCCGAATAATCGGCAGCCTGCGTGCCGCTCAGGCCATTGCGCAGGTCGACAAAGACCTGGCCTATCGAGCGCACCGTGGCCGAGGCCCCTTCGGCGACCGCCTTGGTATATTCCGCCAGCTGCCGCACAATGCTCAGATCCGCCGGCGCAGGCTCGGCCACCGGTTCACTGCCGGCCGCTGCGTCCTGCTGCAACCGCGCGATCAGGGCCGCCCGGCTCTGCTCGTCCTGCAGGATTCGCACCAACGCCTCGATACTGGCATCAGGACCTGCGCTTGCCGCCGGTGGTGTGGCGGCTTCGCCTTCCGCATTATTGCCTGCTGTCCCCAGCAGGGGCACCTGTGCCTGTGCCTGGCAGGGCAGCCACAGCGTCAATAGTGTCAGCAGGAGAGCGATAAAGCGCATTGAACCATCCAGGCTTCAAACAAGGGACGTCAGGGCGGCGTCCGGCCACAGCTTGGGATACGCCGGACCGGCCGGTGTAATCAACCGCCGGGGGATCAATTCGATCCCCCGGCGCGCTGAGACGAGGCCGCGCGCGGTGTTGGCTGGCGGGGCTTTTGGGTTTGGGCTTGTTTGGGTTTTTGGAACGCAGAAAGCCCGCACTGTTTCCAGTGC
>CAXBHD010000025.1:0-21082 GCA_963975335.1 uncultured Devosia sp.
TCTCGGCCCGGTCTATGGCAGCCAGTGGCGCAGCTGGCCGGCGCCGGACGGGCGCAAGATCGACCAATTGGCGCAGGTGATCGACTCGATCAAAACCAAGCCGGATTCGCGCCGCCATATCGTCTCGGCCTGGAATCCGGCCGAAGTCGACAATATGGCGCTGCCGCCCTGTCACTGCCTGTTCCAGTTCTATGTCGCCAATGGCAAGCTCAGCTGCCAGCTCTATCAGCGCTCGGCCGACACGTTCCTCGGCGTGCCGTTCAATATCGCCTCCTATGCGCTGCTGACCCATATGGTGGCGCAGGTCACCGGGCTCGAAGTCGGGGACTTCGTGCACACATTCGGCGATGTGCACCTCTATTCCAACCACTTCGCCCAGGCGCAGGAACAGCTGACGCGGGAGCCGCGGCCCCTGCCGACGCTGGTGATCAACCCGGCGGTGACGCGGCTGGAGGATTTCGTTTTCGAGGATTTTGCCTTCGAGGGCTATGATCCATACCCCACTATCAAGGCGCCCATCGCGGTATGAGCCGGGATCTGGCCGCCCTTAGCGACCTGGTTGCGCGCGTGTCCGACATCTATGCGCAGCGCCACGACATCAACCGCGACGCCGACTGGTATCTGCTGAAACTGCAGGAAGAGCTGGGCGAGCTGACGGCAGAATATCTCAAGCTGTCGGGCCGCGGCCGGCTCAAAGATGCCGGACCGGCGGCGATACGGGGCGCGCTTGAGGACGAGACAGCTGACGTGCTGGCCATGGTCCTGCTCTTTGCCCGCGACAGGGGGATTGACCTGGAGGCGGCGCTGCAGCGGAAATGGTTCAGCCACCTTTCACCGGAATAGCGGATATGGCTAGATAGGCAGTGACTTTTCCACGCGCCGACGGGGAGTCCGGTTCGCTGCAGGACATGCCGATATCGGCGTTGGAGATGTGCCATGAAACTGCTCTGTGCAACGACGCTCATGCTGGCAAGTTGTCTGCCAGCCCTCGCCAACGACACCTCGGCGGTGCTGACGACGGGCGGTCTGGAATTTGTCACCAGTGCCGAAATCGTCATGCAGAGCGAGGATCTGTTTATCTCGGCAGAGCAGATCCGCGTGACCTATGAATTCCGCAATGACGGGGACACGGACCAGACCGTGCTGGTGGCCTTTCCCATGCCCGATATCGCGCCGAATTTCTACGCGCCGATCGGCTATCCGACCGGGCCGGACGACAACCTGTTCGAATTCGAAACCCGCTTCGAGGGCGAGCCTGTCGCGGCGACGCTGCACGAATATGCCTTTGCCCACGGGGTGGATCGCAGCGCGATCGTGCGGAAGCTGGGTCTGCCCATGGTGCCGATCAGCGAGCGGGCGCAACTGGCGACGGAGGCCCTGCCGGCCGATGCCCTGGCCGAGCTGATGCATCTGGGCATGGTGGCGCCGGACGAATATGACGTCGGCCAGGGCATGGAAACGCACTATTTCCCGACCTGGACCTACAAGGCGACCTATACCTGGGAGGCCGTGTTTCCGGCCGGACAGACCGTTACCGTGGTGCATAGCTACAAGCCCAGTCTGGGCGGCACGGCGGGGGTGAACTTTCTTTATCCGGCCGACGAGAACGGGGACCCGGCGGCGGACTATGCCCGCAAATACTGCACCGATGCCGATTTCATCACGGCGGTGCGGGCCACGCTGAGCAATCCGGACGAGCTGTGGAGCACGCCCTATACCGAGACCTGGCTGTCCTACATCCTGACCACCGGCAGCAATTGGGCCGGCAATGGCATCGAGCGGTTCCGCCTGGTGGTCGACAAGGGCGATCCGGCCAACCTGGTGTCCTTTTGTGGCCAGAACGTCAAGAAGATCGGCCCGACCACTTTCGAAATGGTCGAGGAGAACTTCTGGCCCGACAAGGAGCTCGACATCCTCATTCTGCAACGGCGACCGCAGGATTAGCCATGGCGCTTCACGTGGACGACCTGAAGAGCCTGGCGAATTCCAAGGTTGCGGACGCGACGCTCCTATTTCTCCATCGTCGCTATTCCAATTCCTACTACCTGTTCGGATATGGTTTGGAGTGCGGTCTCAAGGCCATAATCGCCAAAGGATTTCTGGCAGGCGTCATTCCGGACAAGACCTATGTGTCAAATGTCTACACACACCGACTGGAAGAGCTGGTAAAATTGGCCGGTCTGCAAGAGGGCCTAAGCGCTCAGCGCCAGAATAATCCAGTTTTCGACCGGAACTGGGTTACGGTAGCGGACTGGTCGGAAGCCAAGCGTTATGAATTTGTCGATGAGTTCACTGCCACCGCAATGGCTGAGGCCATGAAAGACGATACGGACGGAGTTTTCGGATGGCTGAAGAGCAATTGGTGACTTCTGAAATCGAAGAAGGCATGCGCTTGGTTCGCGCGCTCGATGACGGCGGGTTTCCCGTAAAGGCCGCGCTCTGGCTTTACTCGGGTGATGCGCAGCGGTGGCGTTTTGTCATCGCGACCACGAATCTGCCCAAGGATATCTCCGCTCGCATCCGGCAGGCTGTCGATATTGCGGCAGCATGGCGCGCAAAACATCCGGGTGAAGCCTTACTGGATCTGGCCCGCGTGAGTTTTGTTGGCGAGTATGACAAACTGATCACCGGTCTGGGCAGCGTTTTGAGGGTGGAGGGTCTCAGCCAAATTCGATTTACCAATAATATGGTCAATGGGTTTTTCGTCGAAGACGCCCTCATTCACCGCTTGGCGGCCTAATTGACCCTGACGATACGTCCCGCCCGGGCTGACGACGCGGCGCAGATCGTGGCCTTTATCGCCGCGCTGGCCGAGTATGAAAAACTCAGCCATGAGGTCAAGATCACTGCGGCCGATATTGCGCGGGATCTGTTCGGGCCCGAACCGAAAGTGTTCTGCGAGATCGCGGAATGGGACGGGGAGCCGGTCGGCTTTGCGCTGTGGTTCTATACCTATTCGACCTTTCAGGGCCGGCATGGCATCTGGCTGGAAGACCTCTATGTCGATCCGGCGCTGCGCGGCAAAGGCGTGGGCAAGGCGCTGCTGGTCCACCTGGCGCAGCTTTGCGTGCGCGAGGGGCTGGGGCGGTTCGAATGGTGGGTGCTGGACTGGAATGAACCCTCCATTGCCTTCTATAAGGCACAGGGCGGGGTGATGCAGGACGAATGGACCAAGGTGCGCGTCGATGGCGCGGACCTGCTCAAGCTGGGGGCCGTATGACAGCCAAAATCGCCATGATCGTGGGCGTCGCCGAAAACGGCGTGATCGGCAGCGACCAGACCATTCCCTGGCGCATTCCGTCGGACATGGCCTTTTTCAAACGCACGACTATGGGCAAGCCCATCATCATGGGTCGCAAGCAATTCGAGACGGTGGGCAAGCCGCTCCCTGGCCGCAGCAATATCGTGGTGACCAGGCAAACAGGCTATCAGCCCGAGGGGGTTATAGTGGTTTCCGGCCTCGAGGACGCACTGGCCGCGGCGCGCGCGATTGCGACGCGCGATCAAGTTGACGAGGTCATGATCATTGGTGGCGGCGACATCTATGCCCAGATGCTGGACCGGGCAGACCGGCTCTATGTGTCCCATATTGCGCTCAGCCCCCAGGGCGATGTGCGGTTCCCCGCCATCGATCCGGCGGTCTGGACGGTGACCGATATGCCTGAAACTGCCCCCGATCCGCGGGACCAAGCGGCCTACCGCGTCAAAGTGTATGAGCGTCGGATTGTCGCTGCGCATTGATCGCGCGGAGCGCTTGCCTATATAAGGCCTCAATGACGTGACGATAATCCGAAAGGGATGCGATGCCGTGGGAGAATAATGGAGGCGGGGGTGGCCGCAACAATGGCGGTCCCTGGGGGCAGGCACCCGGCGGTGGTGGTGGCGGTGGACCGCGGCGACCCGGCGGCGGCAATACGCCCAATCTCGAAGATATTCTCAACCGCGGTCGCGACCAGTTTCGCGGTGGCGTTCCCGGCGGACGCTGGGCCCTGATCGGTGGCGCGCTGGCGCTGGTGGCCTTCTGGGGCCTCAATTCCATCTATACCGTGGATCCGCAGGAAGTGGGCGTCGAGCTGCGCTTCGGCGCGCCCAAGCCCGAACTGTCGACGCCTGGCCTGCATTTCCTGTTCTGGCCGGTCGAGACGGTCGAGCGGGTGGTGACCACCGTCAACCAGACCCAGATCGGCGCCTCCGATGCCAGCGGTTCGGCACGGACCAATGCGTCCGGTTCCACCGAAGGGCTGATGCTCTCGGGCGACCAGAACATTGTCAGCGTGCAGTTCTCGGTATTCTGGGCCATCGATAATCCGGTCGATTACCTGTTCAATGTGCGCGACCAGGAATCCATGGTGCGCTTCGCGGCTGAAAGCGCGATGCGCGAAGTGGTCGGCCGCCGGCCGGCACAGGACATCTATAGCGACGATCGTAGCGGCGTGTCCTCCGAAGTGCTCGCCATCACCGAAAATATCCTCGACAGCTATGGCCTGGGCGTCAATGTCACCCAGGTGCTGATCGAGAATGCCGGTCCGCCGGCCGAAGTGATCGACGCCTTCAACGAAGTCCAGCGTGCGCGCCAGGACGAGACGCGTCTGCAGGAAGAAGCCCGTTCCTACGCCAATACGCTTTTGGGTGATGCCCGCGGTCGGGCAGCGGCGCTGCGCGAAGATGCGGCCGCCTATACCAACCGCGTGGTGCAGGAAGCGACCGGTGAATCCGAACGCTTCAACGCCGTCTATGCCGAATATGTCAACGCGCCCGAAGTTACCCGCAAGCGGCTCTATCTCGAGACCATGGAGCAGGTGCTTGGCGGTTCGGAAAAGGTGCTGATCGAGAACGGCGCCGATGGCTCGGGCGTCGTGCCCTATCTGCCGCTGCCCGAATTGCGCTCGCGCGCCACTTCCACTCCGACGACGACGACGGGGAACTAGACCATGCAAAACCGTCTCATCATCCTCGGCGTTGCCATTCTGGCCGTGCTTTATGTCGTGTTTTCCTCGCTCTATGTCGTGGACGAACGCGATCAGGCCATCGTGATGCGCTTCGGCCAGATCACCGATGTGCGTACCGAACCGGGCATCTATTTCAAGATCCCCACCGATATCGTGGACAGCGTGCAGATCATCGAAGACCGGCTGCTGCGCTATGACATCGCCAATATGCGCGTACAGGTGTCGGGCAATGCCTTTTACCAGGTCGATGCCTTCCTGACCTACCGCATTTCCGATCCGCGGCTGTTCCGCGAACGCGCGACCGGCCAGCTGTCGGTGGCCGAAGACCGTATCGGGGCCAGCCTCGACTCGGCCCTGCGTGAAGTCTATGGCCTGCGCGAATTCAATGCCGCCCTGTCCGAACAGCGCGCGCAGATGATGCAGGAAGTGCGTGACCTGATCCGTCCGGATCTGGCCAATCTGGGTATCGACGTGGTCGATGTGCGGATCCTGCGTACCGATCTGGATGCCGATGTGTCGGCAACCACTTTCGAGCGCATGCGGGCCGAACGTCTGGCCGAGGCCGCCCTGCTGCGTGCCCGCGGTCAGGAACAGGCTCAGTCGCTGCGCGCCATCGCCGATCGTCAATCGGTGGAAATCGTCGCGGCGGCCACCCGTGATGCGGAAATCATCCGTGGTACGGGCGATGCCGAGCGGAACCGGCTGTTTGCCGCGGCCTATGGGCAGAACCCGGAATTCTTCGAGTTCTACCGCTCGATGCAGGCCTATCTGACGGCACTGCCCGGCACCGGCACGACCATGGTCCTGTCGCCCGATAGCGCCTTCTTCAACTATTTCGGCTCCAATGGCGAACTGCCGGCGGCCACGGCCAATCCCGCCGCGCCGATCCAGCCGACCGCCGCACCGATGACGGCCCCGGTCAGCAATGAACCGGCGCTGGATGGGTTGGGCATTGAAGAGACGACGTCGCCCAGCATGACGCTGGAAGATGGCTCGGAACTGACGCCGACCGTGGGCACCGAGGTGCCGACGCCGGCAGAGGCGCCTGCCGAGGGCAGCGTTCCGTCCGCCACGCCGTCGCCTGTCGAGACGCCGGCGCAGTAAGCAGGCCGAGCCAACGATATGGAAAAGCCGGCGCCGTCACCTGCGCCGGCTTTTTGCTGTCTGGTGGGCGCTGGCCCCGGGTCCTGGCCGGGCTAGCGGACGATATCTTCGTCGGCATAGCCCTGAAGGTAGAGCAGGGCCGTCAGGTCGCCGTGGTCGATGCGGATGCCGGCTTCGGCGGCGACGGCGGGCTTGGCATGCAGGGCCACGCCAAAGCCGGCTACCTTGATCATGTCGAGATCATTGGCGCCGTCGCCCACGGCCATGGTGCGCTCGAGCGGCACATTGCGCTCGGCGGCCAGCGCCATCAGCCGCTCGCGCTTGGTGGACTTGTCGACAATGGGCTTGGCCACCGTGCCGGCCAGCCGGTCACCATCGAATTCGAGGACATTGGCGACGGCCTCGTCAAAGCCGATGCGCTTGGCGAAGAAGTCAGCGAAATAGGTGAAGCCACCCGAGACCAGAGCGGTATAGGCGCCATAGGCCTTCATGGTCTGGATCAAGGCGCGGCCACCGGGGGCCAGGGTAATCCGTTCGCGGCGGATCTCCTCGATCACCCGGCGCTCCAGCCCCTTGAGCAGGGCGACGCGGGTATCGAGGGCGGCGGCGAAATCGAGCTCGCCACGCATGGCGCGGTCGGTGATCTCGGCAACCTGCTCCTTGATGCCGAGGGCGGCCGCGAGTTCGTCGATGCATTCCTCATTGATCATGGTGGCATCCATGTCGGCCACCAGGATCGGCTTGCGCCGCCCTTCGCTGGGGACCAGGGCAGCGTCGACCTTGCGGCTGCCGATGACCTGGCGGGCCAGATCGAGTGCATCGGTTGACAGCGGATCGATGATCTCGCAGGCAATGGAATGATCGAGCCAGTTGAGTTCGCCACCGGTTTGCTGCACCACTGCGGCGGCCAGGTCGGGGTCGAGTTCGGAATCGATGGGATTGGCGATGAGGCAGAGGACTGGCATGGACAAAACTCGCGGGGGTTACGGGTGACAGGCCGCCGACGTGCCGTCCTGATAGCGGGTCCGACTGCCAGCGGCAAGTCGGCGCTGGCGCTCGGCATGGCGCGGGCCCAGGGCGGGGTCATCGTCAATGCCGATTCGATGCAGGTCTATGACACGCTGGCCGTGGTGACGGCGCGGCCGGGCGCCGATGAGGTGAGACAGGCCGAGCATCGCCTTTATGGCAGCGTGCCTGCGGCGAGCCGGTTTTCGACCGGGCAATGGCTCGATGCGGTGGGCGAGGTCATCGCGCAGACCGGCGACGCACCGCTGATTTTCGTCGGCGGCACGGGGCTTTACTTCGATGCCCTGCTGCATGGCTTTGCCGATATTCCGGACGTGCCGGGCGAGATTTCGGCTCAAGTTCAACAAGAGATTCAAGCGCTCGACGCCGAACAGCGGCTGGCCCTGCTGCAGCGCGAAGACCCGCTGGCCGCCGAGCGGCTCAAGGTGGTCGATCCGCAGCGGCTGGTGCGGGCGCTGGCCGTCAAGCGGGCGACGGGCCGGCTGCTGTCGAGCTTTCAGGATGACAAGCAGGCCGGCGCGCTGGAAGGGTTCGATATTGAAAGACTGGTGCTGGACCCGGATCGCGAGGTGCTGCGGCAGCGCATCGCCAAGCGCTTTGCCGCCATGTTTGCCGGCGGCGCCGTCGAGGAGGTAGAGGCCTTGCGGGCGCTGGAGCTCGACCCGGCTCTGCCGGTGACCAAGGCGATCGGGGTGCGCGAGATTGGCGACTGGCTCGATGGCTTTACCGGCCAGGACGAGGCCGTCACCCTGGCGACCATTGCCACGCACCAATATGCCAAGCGGCAGCGCACCTGGTTCCGCAACCGCTTTGGCGACTGGCCGCGGCGCGGCCTGGCCTAGAACACTTCACCGCGTCGTTGACTCGGTGAAGTGTTCTAGGTCCTTGTTGGTCGCGTTTTCGAACCGGAAAACCGGTATCCACTTTTCCTGAAAACGCTCTCTAGGCGCGGGCGCGCATCAGGCCGAGCCGTTCGCGCATGGCAAAGCGGGCCACCAGCACGACCGCGACAATGCCGAGCCCGGCGGCAAGGCCCAGCCAGATGCCGACGCCGCGCCATTGCAGCACAAAGCCCAGCATATAGGCGACCGGCAGGCCGATGCACCAATAGCCGACCAGAGCCACCAGCATGGGGATCTTGGTGTCGCTGAGGCCGCGCAGTGCATGTGCCGCCACGACCTGCGCGCCATCGACGATCTGGAACAGGCCTGCCACCGCCAGAAAGGTGACGGCCAGGCCCAGCGCATTGGTATTGGCATCCGAGCGGGGGTCGAGAAACCAGGAAACGATCAGCGGGCCCATGGTCAGGAACAGGATGCAGCTGATGGTCATGAAGCCGGTGCCCAGAGCAAAGGCCGTCCAGCCGGCCTTGCGCACGCCTTCGGGGTCATTGCGACCATAGGCGGTGCCGACGCGCACGGTGGCGGCGATGCCCAGGCCGAGCGGCACCATGAAGGCCATCGAGGCGCATTGCAGGGCCACGGCATGGGCCGCGACTTCATCCGTGCCCAGCAGGCCCATGAGCAAGGCAGCCGCGGTGAACAGGCCCACTTCCGCCAGTACCGTCAGGCCGATCGGGGTGCCGATGCGGAAGATTTCGCGGAAGCGCGGCCAGTCCGGCTTCCAGAAACGGATCAGGATATTGAAGCGCTTGAAGCGGCGGTGGCGCAGCACATAGGCCAGCATCAGGCCGAACATCAGCACATTGGTCAGCACGGTGGCGACCGCCGAGCCGCGCAGTTCGAGGCGGGGAAAGCCGAAATGGCCAAAGATCAGCAGGTAATTGGCGGCGGCATTGAAGGCGACGCCGCCCAGGGTGATCCACAGAATGATGCGGGTATCGTCAAAGGCCGAGAGCAGCGAGCGCAGGGCCATGATGGCCAGGGCCGGAAACAGCATCCAGGCGGCGATCTGGATATATTGCTCGGCCAGAATGGTGGCGTCCGGATCCTGGCCCAGCGCGGCAAAGATCGGCCGGATCTGCAGCAGGAAGGGGACGAGGATGGCGGCAATCAGGATGCCGGCCCACATGCCCTGGCGCACCACGCGACGGACGGCCTTGATATCGCGCGCGCCGCGCGCCTGGGCGACAAGGGGGGCCACGGCCCCGACAATGCCGAAGCCCAGCAGCAGGAAAGGCATCAGGAAGGACGTGGCGAGGGCGCCCGAGGCCAGAAATTCCGGCCCGAGCCAGCCCGTCATGATGACATCGGTCGCCGTCAGGGCGTTTTGTGCCAGCTGGGCAATCACCAGGGGCCAGGCCAGGGTGAAGGTGGCCCGCAATTCGGCGGTCCAGCTCGATGATGGCGAAATACCGGGGGCGGTCGCGCCGGGCGCAACCGTGACTTGCTCACTCATGAAAAAATGTCCTACTCGCAAGCCATGCTCTAACCGAAACCCGCGCGGGGCGGAAGGGGCGCAGGCTCAGGAGAAGACGATGACAGCACGACAGGATGCGGGCACACGGCTGCTGCTGCTGGCGGCGGGACTGGCCGGCGCTGGCGGGGTGATGGCTGCGGCGGCCGCCTCGCATGCCGGAGAATCGCGCAACCTGGCGGCCATTGCGGCAATCTGCCTGGCCCATGGCCCGGCGCTGCTGGCGCTGGCCCTGGCGGGGCGGGGCAGGCTGTTGCGGCTGGCGGGGCTGGCGCTGGCCCTTGGGACGGCGATCTTTGCGACGGATCTGGGGATACGCGAATGGCTGGGCCATGGGCTGTTTCCCGGCGCGGCGCCGCTGGGCGGCGGCGCCATGATCCTGGCCTGGCTGGGCATGGCCCTGGCAGGGGCTATCGGCGCACTGCAAAATGATTGAATAGTGGTGGAACCAATCAACGACAGGGTCGTTGTTGGCTTGAGATTTCCTCGGAGGCTTCCATGCACAAGATTCTAATTATCGCTGCTACCTGTCTGTCGCTCGCTGCCTGCACCACCACCCAGCAGGGTGCCACTGTCGGCGCCGTTGGCGGCGGCCTGGTCGGCGCCAGCGTTTCCGGCGGCAGCGTGCTGGGCACGGTCGTTGGCGCGGGTGTTGGTGGCGTCGTTGGCGCGGCTGCCGGCGAAATGGTCGGCAAGCGTCAGGGCTACAGCAATCAGTGCATCTACCAGCGTCCGAACGGTACGCAGTACTACGACACTTGCCCGCGTGGCTAAGTCAGAATTGCAGCATCGCCCCATGCTGCAAGCGCCGGTTTGGCGCTGAACGCCCGGCTCGGATTAAATCCCGGGCCGGGCGTTACTGTTGTCAGGTGAAACGCCTTGAAATTGTCAGCAATAGCCGCCATATTTTGCTTCTACGACACTGTCTCGCGCTATCTGATCGACCGGTCCATACCGGGAACTTGGCTAACTCCTGATCTGTGAATCGTTAGGCCGGACCACCAGATTATTTTGAGGTCCGTTTTCAACCCTTAGCCGCCCCAGCGGCGACCACTCGTAAGGACTAAGTTCCATGGCTACCACCGGTACTGTGAAATTCTTCAACACCACCAAGGGCTTCGGCTTCATTTCGCCAGAAGATGGTGGCAAGGACGCCTTCGTGCATATCTCGGCCGTTCAGCGTTCGGGCCTGCAGGGCCTCTATGAAGGCGACAAGGTGACCTATGAGCTCGAGACCGGCCGCGACGGCAAGGAATCGGCTACCAACCTGACCCTGCTCAGCTAACAGCGACCATCGCGCCTGTTGCGAAGGGCCCCGCAGGGGCCCTTTTTTGTTGCCCGTATCGATTTCGTTGGTCGTGGGCGCGCGAATCCCCCAGCATCGGCCGAACGGGTGCGCTCGCTTCCCGACGCCATTTCGGCGCCGCGTCAAGGACTGCAATGATCAAGAATTTTCTGCGCCACTGGAGCCCCGCGGTCGAGACCCATCCGACCTTCCGGCAGGTCGGTGCCTTGCCCTATGCCGTGGTGGATGGACGCCTCAGCATCCTGTTGATCACCTCGCGGCGCAGCGGGCGCTGGATCTTTCCCAAGGGCGGCATCGAGGCCGACCTGTCCGCCAGCCAGAGCGCCGCGCTCGAAGCGATGGAGGAGGCCGGCGTGGTCGGCCAGATCGAGGATATACCCATTGGCAGCTACCGCACCGGCTCGGACCGGGACGGTTCGGCCCTGGTAGACGTCGATATCTATCCGCTGCTGGTAGAGACCCAGCTCGATGACTGGAAAGAGCGCGGGCAGCGCCTGCGCCACTGGGCCGTGCTTTCGGAGGCGCAGCGCCTGCTGGCCGATCCGGCCCTGGTTCGCATTGCAACGGCCCTGGGCAAGCGCTTCAACTGATTCAGCCGGGTATCAGGCTCAGCCCCAGAAATACCAGGGCAGCCAGCATGGCCGAGGCGGGGACGGTAACGACCCAGGCGGCGACGATGCCCAGCACGTGCTGGCGACGGACCAGCCGCCGGCGCGCCTGCTGACGCTCCTTGTTGAGGGCCTCCTGTGGCGTGGCATTGAGCATGGCCGGATCGATGAAATGGGCGAGCACGGGTATGGCACTGCCCTTCATTTCGCGCTGGGCAAGATATTCGCGCAGGAAGCCGACGCCGAATACCGCACCGATGGCAATATGGGTGGATGACACCGGCAGGCCCAGCGCCGAGGCCGCCAGCACGGTGCCGGCGGCCGACAGCGCGATGCAATAGGCGCGGATCTCGTTGAGCTTGGTGATCTGTTCGCCGACCTTGCGGATCAGGCGCGGGCCGAACAAAGCCAGGCCCAGCGCGATGCCGATGGCCCCGATAAGCATGACCCAGAGCGGCAGGGTGACGCCGGCCGATTGCATGTCACCGGTCTGGACGGCCGCGACAATCGCGGCAAAGGGCCCGACCGCATTGGCCACGTCATTGGCGCCATGGGCAAAGGAAAGCAGGGCTGACGCCACGACCAGCGGTGCGCGGAAGAGCTTGGCAATGTGCTTGCGGCGGTTTTCGATGCGCATGGACTGGCGGCGCACCAGGGGCATGGCCACCAGCCAGCCGAGCGCCGCAAAGCCGAGCCCCAGCAGCAGCACCATGGGCAGGTCGGGGATCCAGACGCGCTTGAGCCCCTTGGTCACCAGATACATGGCAAAGATGCCGGTCATCAAAGCCACAAAGACCGGCACCCAGACGCGGGCAGCGGAAATCTTGTCGATGCGGCGGGTGATGGTGAAGCGCACAATGCTCAGCAGCAGCGCGGCAAAGATCCCGCCCAGTAGCGGGGAAATGACCCAGCTGAGGGCGATGGTGCCAATGATCGGCCAGGCAACCGAGCCGAAGCCGGCAGCGGCAATGCTGGCGCCGACGACGCCGCCCACCACGGCATGGGTGGTGGAGACCGGCGCGCCGATAATGGTGGCCAGGTTGACCCAGAGCGCGGAGGCCAGCAGCGCCGCCATCATCACCAGGATGAAGGTATTGGTGTCGAGCTGGTCGCCGACCAGCAGGTCGCGCGCCACGGTATTGACCACATCTCCGCCGGCCAGCAGCGCTCCGGCCGCCTCGAATGTCCCGGCTATGGCCAGCGCCCCCACCATGGTGAGGGCCCGCGAACCGACCGCGGGGCCCATATTGTTGGCCACGTCATTGGCCCCGACATTGAGGGCCATATAGCCGGCCATCGCCGCGGCGATGATGACCAGATAGGTGGGGCCGTCGGTGACGACAAAACTGGCCCAGAGCGCGGCCGCGAGCAGGAAGACAAGGGCAATGCCGGGCGGCGCCAGGGCACGCGCCAGATCATGGGTGGCGGTCTCGAGGCCGGCGACCCGCTTGAGGTCCCTGTCCAGCGCGGGCTTTGCCATTGTCATCAATCCGTCACAAAAGGAACCCGGCCCATAGCATCGTGTGGGCGCAGGGTCACCCTCTTGTGCCCGCCGCTCCCAGGTGTTTTCGTCGCGGCCGGGAGCTTTGGTCCCGCCCCAAGTCGCCGGCCGTATCGGGCCTTGACAGCTTTACGCACTTGCTCTTAACAATGCAGCCAGTATTTTTTCGCAGGAGAGGTCCCGTGCGGGCACTCATTCTCGTAGTACGCAGGCGCATCGGCACCTTGGTGCGCCGAAAACAGGTCCCGAACGGGGCCTTTTTTATTGCCCGGTTTTCGCCGCTTACGAGACTGGGCCAGACCATTGGACTGAAGGAAGGACAAGAACGATGACCGAAAGAATGACCGGCGCGGAGATGGTTATCCAGGCGCTGACCGATCAGGGGGTCGAGCATATTTTCGGTTATCCGGGCGGCGCTGCCCTGCCGATCTACGATGCCATGTTCCAGCAGGAAGCGATCCAGCATATCCTGGTGCGGCACGAGCAGGGCGCCACGCATATGGCCGAGGGCTATGCCCGCTCGACCGGCAAGCCGGGCGTCGTGCTGGTGACCTCGGGTCCGGGCGCCACCAATGCGGTGACGGGCCTGACCGATGCGCTGATGGATTCCATCCCCATGGTCTGCATCACCGCCCAGGTGCCCACGACGCTGATCGGCACCGATGCCTTCCAGGAATGCGACACGGTCGGCATTACCCGCAGCTGCACCAAGTATAATTACCTGGTCAAGCGCATCGAGGACCTGCCGCGCATCATGCATGAGGCCTTCCTCATTGCCACGACCGGCCGGCCCGGCCCGGTGGTGATCGACATCCCCAAGGATGTGCAGTTCGCCATGGGCGACTATTACAAGCCCGATCTCGAGACCCTGCGCCACCAGAGCTACCGGCCGCAGATGGATGGCGACGCTGCCGCGATCGAGGCGGCCGTCGATCTGATGCTCAAGGCCGAGCGGCCGATCTTTTATACCGGTGGCGGCGTGATCAATGCCGGCCCGGAAGCGTCAAAGCACCTGCGCGAACTGGCCGAGCTGACCGGCTTTCCGGTGACCTCGACGCTGATGGGGCTGGGCGCCTTCCCGGCCTCCAATCCGCAATGGATGGGCATGCTGGGCATGCACGGCACCTATGAAGCAAACCTGGCCATGCATGACTGCGACGTCATGATCAATATCGGCGCGCGCTTTGACGACCGCATTACCGGCCGCATCGACGCCTTCTCGCCGGGCAGCCGCAAGATCCATGTCGACATCGATCCGAGCTCCATCAACAAGGTGGTGCGGGTCGACGTGCCGATCATCGGCGATTGCGAAAGGGTGCTGGCCGAAATGGTCCGCGTCTGGCGCAGCAAGACCAATCAGCCACGCACCGAGGCCATCGCGCCCTGGTGGGCCCAGATCGAGAGCTGGCGCGCCGTCAATTCGCTCGGCTACAAGAATTCGGACACGGTGATCAAGCCGCAATACGCCATCGAGCGGCTCTACGCGGCCAGCCGGAAGCAGGGCAAGGAAGTCTACATCACCACCGAAGTGGGCCAGCACCAGATGTGGGCCGCGCAGCATTTCCACTTCGACCAGCCCAATCGCTGGATGACCTCGGGTGGGCTGGGCACTATGGGCTATGGCCTGCCGGCCGCTGTCGGCGTGCAGGTGGCCCATCCCGATGCGCTGGTGATCGACATTGCCGGCGAAGCCAGCGTGCAGATGACCATGCAGGAGATGAGCACGGCGGTGCAGTACCGGCTGCCGATCAAGATCTTCATCCTCAACAATGAGCGCATGGGCATGGTGCGGCAGTGGCAGGACCTGCTGCATGGCAGCCGCTACGCCCATTCCTATTCGGAATCGCTGCCCGATTTCGTCAAGCTGGCCGAGGCCTATGGCGGCAAGGGCATTCGCTGCTCCAATCCGGCCGAGCTCGACGCGGCGATCGCAGAAATGTTCGACTATGACGGCCCGGTGCTGTTCGACGTGATCGTGGAAAAGGACGAAAACTGCCTGCCCATGATCCCCTCGGGCAAGCCGCATAACGAGATCATCCTGCCCGATACGGCAAATATTGGCGACATCATCGACGAGAAGGGACGGCAGCTCGTCTAGGGCGCTGCGGAAGGATACAATCATGAATGCACATCTGCAGCCCACGGGCTCCGCCTATTTCCTGACCCAGGAAACCCAGGAAATCGAGCGCCACACGCTGTCCGTACTGGTCGACAATGAGCCGGGCATCCTGGCCCGGGTCGTCGGCCTGTTCTCGGCGCGCGGCTACAATATCGAAAGCCTGACCGTCAGCGAGACCGAACACGGGCGGCGACTTAGTCGCATCACCGTTGTCGTCATCGCCACGCCCAAGGTGCTGGTGCAGATCAAGCTGCAGCTCGAGCGGCTGGTGCCGGTGCACAAGGTGCATGACCTGACTGCCGAGGGCGCCTCGCTGGAGCGCGAGCTGGCGCTGATCAAGGTGGCTGGTTCGGGCGATCATCGCGCCGAGACATTGCGGCTGGCCGATGCCTTCCGGGCGCAGATCGTCGATGCCTCGGTCGAAAGCTTTGTCTTCGAGGTGACCGGCAAGCCGGCCAAGATCGACAGCTTCATCGCCCTGATGCAGCCGCTAGGGCTGGTCGAGGTGGTCCGCACCGGGCTGGCCGCCATTTCGCGCGGTCCCCAGGGCATGTAGCCCGGGCCATATCGGGCAGGGCGCGCCGACGGGATCTGCCGGCGCGTCATTGACGTTGCATTGGCCTGGCTGATGGGCGCCATCACAAATGGCGGTTGGGCGGCGCCCCGCCAATGGTATAGGGATGGTGCCAGTTCAGATCCGGTGCCGCCCATGACCCTGTTATCCGTCAATCTCAATGCCGTCGCGCAGCTGCGCAATCGCCGCAATCTGCCCTGGCCGAGCGTGG
Source organism: uncultured Devosia sp. (assembly GCA_963975335.1). Lineage (GTDB taxonomy): Bacteria > Pseudomonadota > Alphaproteobacteria > Rhizobiales > Devosiaceae > Devosia. The sequence continues at coordinate 15,775 of CAXBHD010000025.1, forward strand.
TGGGCATGGCGCGCGTCGTGCTCGATGCCGGGGCCAGCGGCATCACCGTGCATCCGCGCCCCGATGAGCGCCATATCCGGCGCACGGATGTGTTCGACCTCGCCGCCATGCTGCGCGCCGACTATCCACAGGCCGAGTTCAATATCGAGGGCTATCCCAATCCCGATTTCATCGACCTGGTCGGCCAGGTCAATCCGCAGCAGGTGACGCTGGTGCCCGACAGCCCCGAACAGGCGACCTCCGACCATGGCTGGGATTTCCGCGCCGCGGGCGTGCATCTGACCTCGATGGTACAGGCGCTCAAAGTGCCGGGACGGCGGGTATCGCTGTTCTGTGATTCCGATGCGGGCGCGGCCGGCACGACGGGGGCCAAGGCCACGGGGGCGGATCGAATCGAATTGTTCACCGGCCCCTATGGCGCCTGCTATGCCGATCCGGACAAGGCCGAATATGAGCTGGCCGCCCTGGCCGAAACGGCGCGGGCCGCCCATGCCATTGGCCTGGGCGTCAATGCCGGCCATGACCTGACCCTGGCCAATCTGGCGGCCTTCCAGACGGCCGTGCCGGGTGTCGCGGAAGTCTCCATCGGGCATGGAATCATTGCCGATGCGCTGCTGATGGGCTTTCCGGCAGCGGTGCGGGCCTATCTGGCCGTGCTGGGCGATTAGCCGCTCGCTCGCGGCGGTGTTATTGCCCGCCGATTGTTGCGCTGCCGTCGAACAGTGCGTCGCCGCCGCGTTGAAACTGGCCGGATCGGCTGTCCCCGGAAGCGGGTAAAACCGTATAAATCCCTTGTCGTATAAATACATACATCGGTGTGCCCTAGGCAGTCCGGTGTTCTCGGGGGACAGCGAGGTGCCTCCTTGTGGCCAATCGCAACAGGCACATATATCGCCTCAGTTACGATTTGTTACCAAGGAGGGCGCCATGTCCGATCTCAAGATTGCCGTTATCATTTCTTCAACCCGCGACAGCCGCTTCGGCGAAAAGCCCGCGCAGTGGATCCTGGACAAGGCCAATGCCTTTGACGGCATTTCGGCCGAGCTGGTCGACCTCAAGGATTTCGATCTGCCCTTCTTCAATGAAATGGCGTCGAACCTGTGGATGCCCTCGAGCGATCCCAAGGCCGTCGCCTGGCAGAACAAGATCGGTGAATTTGACGGCTATATCTTCGTCGTTGCCGAATATAACCGCTCGATCACCGGCGCGCTGAAGAACGCACTCGATCAGGCCTATGTCGAGTGGAATAAGAAGCCCTTCGGCATGGTTGCCTATGGTTCGGTTGGCGGCACGCGTGCTGCCGAGCACCTGCGCGGCATCGGTGTCGAGCTGCAGATGGTGTCGACCCGTTCGGCCGTTCATATCGGCGGTGCCGACTTCTTTGCCGTGCATCCGCTCGGCCAGCAGAACAAGGCCATGAGCGAGATCGAAGGCTCGATCGGCGCTGGCGCCACCGACATGCTCAGCCAGCTGGTCTGGTGGGGCAATGCCACCAAGGCAGCCCGCGCCGCCGACGCAAAATAAGCTTTACGCAGACCTCCAAGTCTCGTTTACCAGCAAGGGTCGCCCGCAAGGGCGGCCCTTGTTGGTTTGAACCAGCACGGGCGGCCCTTGCTGGTTTGAACCATTGTGATGGCAAGGTGTTGTGTGAGACTGTGGTCGGGTGTATAGCCGCGCGGCCTTTGACCAAGAGAGCACAGGGTTCATGACGCAGACGAATTCGGCCGGCGACAACGTCGGCATCGATGCGGGCGACCACGGCCACTCCCATTCCGCCAAAGATTTCCCCCTGCTCGTCATGGGTGCGATCGGTGTTGTCTATGGCGATATCGGCACCAGCCCGATCTACGCCTTCCGCCAGGCCATGTCGGTCCGGCCGGGCGCCGCGGCCAGCAGCATCGAGATTCTGGGCCTGCTGTCGCTGATCGTCTGGGCGCTGACCCTGACCGTGGCGGTCAAATATGTGTTCTTCGTCACGCGGGCCGACAATAATGGCGAAGGCGGCACGCTGTCGCTGATGGCTCTCGCGCGCAAGACCTTCACCAATCCACCGGCCTGGATCACCATTCTGGGCGTCATTGGCGCCGCCATGTTCTTTGGCGATGCCATCATCACCCCGGCCATTTCGGTGCTGTCGGCGGTCGAGGGCGTGCAACTGGTGCAGCCGGGCATGGCACGCTGGGTGGTACCGATCACCCTGGTGATCATTCTGGGCGTCTTCTTTGTGCAGCGCTTCGGCACGGCCAAGGTGTCGATCGTGTTCGGGCCGATCACGGCCATCTGGTTCCTGACGCTGGGCTTTTCCGGCCTGGTGCATATCATCGATTATCCGGCCGTACTCTGGGCGATCAATCCGCTGCTGGGCATCCAGTTTCTCGCGACCCATTTCGGCATTGCCTTTGTGGTCGTCGGCGCCATCTTCCTGGCGGTTACCGGCGCGGAGGCGCTCTATGTCGATCTCGGCCATTTCGGCCGCAAGCCGATCGTCATGGCCTGGTTCGGCCTGGTATTTCCCTGCCTGCTGCTCAATTATTTCGGGCAGGGCGCCTTCGTGCTCGAAGTCGGCGTGCACAATGTGCAAAGCCCGTTCTTTGAAATGCAGCCCGAATGGGCGCTGCTACCCTTTGTCGGGCTGGCCACCATGGCCACCATCATTGCCAGCCAGGCGGTGATTTCGGGCACGTTCAGCCTGACCCAGCAGGCCATCGCGCTCAATATGCTGCCGCGCATGCAGGTGCTGCACACGTCCGAGACCCAGAGCGGGCAGGTCTATATGCCTCAGGTCAATACCATGCTGATGTTCGGCGTGCTGATCCTGGTGGTGGCCTTTGGCAGTTCTGAGGCCCTGTCCAATGCCTATGGCATTGCCGTATCCGGCGTGATGGTCGTCACCCTGGCGCTGCTGGTGGTGGTGATGTGGCGCAACTGGAAGTGGCATCCCGCTGCAGTCATCGCCTTTGGCGTGGTCTTTGCCATTATCGATGGCAGTTTCTTTGCCGCCAATGCCTCCAAGCTGTTCCAGGGCGGCTGGGTGCCCGCCGTGGTGGCCGTCGGCGTCGCGCTGATCATGTGGAGCTGGATGTCGGGGCGCCGGCGCCTGGCCGACAAGACGCGGCGCGATGAAGTGCCGCTGGAATTTCTGGTCGAGAACCTCGCCAAGAAACGGCCGACCCTGGTGCCGGGCACCGCAGTGTTCCTGACCAGCGATATCGAAGGGGCGCCGACGGCGCTGCTGCATAGCCTCAAGCATTACAAGGTGCTGCATGAGCAGAATGTCATCCTGACGGTGCGGACCTCGGCCTCGCCCCGCGTGGCGGATGATGAAAAGGTGACGATCGACGCCTATAACGAGCTGTTCAGCCGCGTCGTGGTGACCTTTGGCTATATGGAAACGCCCAATATTCCCAAGGCCCTGGCGCTGGGCCGCAAGCTGGGCTGGAAGTTCGACATCATGAGCACATCGTTCTTCCTGTCGCGGCGCTCGCTCAAGCCTGGCAACAAACCAGGCAGTCCGCTGCGCTTCTGGCAGGATCGGCTGTTTACCCGGCTGGCGCGCAATGCCAGCGACGCGACGGAATATTTCCACATTCCCACCGGCCGCGTGGTCGAGATCGGTACCCAGGTGGTGCTGTAGGCCAGTCAGCCTACTTTTTCCACGTCCGGGCAGATATAGGGCACGCTGGCCGTCACGTAACGCTGCTCGAGCACGTCGCCGCCCAGCTTGAGGCTGAGCACCAGCTCGGTTTCGGTGAGCGTGGCAATATCGGCATTGACGGTCATGCCATCCTCTTCCCAGCTGATGGCGCTGCCGGAAACCTGCTGCCACTTGGAAAGCCGGTAGGTCTCCCAGCAGCTGTCGCTGACCAATGTGCCATCGGCGAGGAAGATCTGCATCGGGCCGGGCAGGGCGGCGTCGGCGTCGCTGCGGACCCAGACCTTGTTGAGCAAAGGATTGCTGCGCTCGGCGTCATCGCCGACATCGTCGTCGGCTTCCTGGGTGTCCTGTGCCAGCGCAGGCAGGGTGGCGCAGGTGCCCACTCCCCAGACGCTGAGCAAAGCGATAATTGCAGCCTTGGTGTCCATGCGACGCGCTCCCGTGTGTCAGTCACGTGGTGACTGATTGATCACCCGGCAAGGGTGGCGGGGCAAAACGGCAAGATTGCGTTGCCGGGGCGGCGGCGCGGTGATTTTTCTGCCACAGGCGGACCCCGCCGGGGGCCAGGGCGATGAAATCGGCCTCGCCGCTGGTCAGGATGGCTTCGGCGCCCTGGATGTCCCCGAGCAGGCCAACGGCCATGGTGGGGATGTCGGCGCCGTCGCGTACCGCCTTGGCAAAGGGGACCTGGTAGTTCGAGACGGCATTGATCTGGGCGCCGTCAAAGCCACCGCTCGAGCAGTCGATGGCGTCGACACCGAGCGCCTTGAGTTCGCGCGACAGCACGACGCTGTCCTCGACCTGCCAGCCATCGGGATGCCAGTCACTGACCGAGAGGCGCACGAGCAGGGGCTTTTCGGCCGGCCAGACGGCGCGGACCGCGGCGGTGATCTCAAGGACCAGGCGCATGCGGTTCTCGCGGCTGCCGCCATATTGGTCGGTGCGCTTGTTGGCCAGGGGCGAGAGGAACTGGTTGAGCAGATAGCCATGTGCGGCATGGATTTCGACCGTGTCGAAACCGGCCGCGTCGGCACGCTTGGCGGCGGCAACAAAGGCCTCGATCAGATCGGCAATGCCCTTGGCGTCAAGCGCCGTTGGGGTCTGGAAGCTGGCATCGCTGGGCGAATGGGCAATGGCGCTGGGCGCGACCGGGGTCCAGTGCTGATAGCCGACCGCGGCCTTTTCCGCCTCGCTCATCTTGGCCGTGTCATTCCAGGAGACGGGGGTGGACGCCTTGCGGCCGGCATGGGCCAGCTGGATGCCGGCGGCCGCGCCCTGGGCGTGCAGGAAATCGACGATGCGGGCGAGGGGAGCAATATGCTCGTCCTTCCACAGGCCCAGATCGGCATAGGAAATGCGGCCCTCGGCGGTAACGCCCGTGGCCTCGAGAATGACCAGGCCAAAGCCGCCAATGGCAAAGCGCCCGAGATGGACCAGGTGCCAGTCATTGGCGAAACCGTCCTGGGCAGAATACTGGCACATGGGGGCGACGACGGTGCGGTTGCGCAGGGTAAGGCCGCGCAGTGTGGCGGGAGAGAAAAGTGCGGACATGGGTTGCTCTGCTGGTTGGGTCTTGGGACGGGCGGACCCAAGATGCGCATCGGGGCCTTTATCGGCAAGTACCGATGATAGGATGGTTCGTCAATGGCGGGG
>CAXBHD010000026.1:0-20850 GCA_963975335.1 uncultured Devosia sp.
GGGGCCTGAAGGCGAGGAAATCGACAGCCTTGCCACCATCACCGTGCCCACCAATGCCCAGCTTGAACCCATTCATCACCGCATGCCGGCCATCCTGTCGGGCGCGGCGATCGATGACTGGCTCAATGTGCGCGAGGTGCGGGCCGATGCTGCCGCGCAACTCGTTCTGCCATTGCCTGATGGCGCGCTGCGATTTCACCCGGTCTCGACACGGGTCAATTCGGCGCGCGATGACGATCCCGGGCTGATCGAACCGGTGACGCTGGAAAAGCCCGCACCGGAACGGCCCCGCAAGGCGGCGGGCGGCGGCGGGCAGCTGGACCTGTTCTAGACGCCGATCTCGAAATAGCCGAGCGCGTCGCCCATGGCGTCTTCCTCATAGCCGAGATGGGACAGCAGCACGCGCTCGAGCGCCTGGTAGACCGTCTTGGCATCCTCGAAGTGTTCCGGGCTTGGCTCACCCGCCAGCGCGTTGAGCGCATCCACCAGCGCCAGCAGCAGCTCATGCACCACGACATGCTCGGCAGCCAGCCGCTCGGCAATGGCCTTGAATACCGGGCCCTGCTGCGCCAGCGCCGGGAAGATGGCATAGTCCTCGATGGAATGGTGCGTATGCACCACCTGGCAATATTGGCCGCATAGATTGCCGAAGCGGCGATAGTTGGAAACCATGGCGAGGCTATCGGTTTCCGCGGCGATTTCGGCCGGCGTCACCGTGCCGGTCGCGGCGCGCTCGATCAGCTTGCCCAGCGTCTGCATATTGTCGCGCAGATGGTCGTGAATCATCCGCAGATGCAGGCCGGGCTGGCGCTGCGCCTCGGTCAGCCCCTCCAGCTTGGGGGCGGGGGGACGGGTGGCGTCGTCGAGAAAGGCGATATTGAGCAACATGGCCGATAGATGGAGCGGTTTGCCGACGAGGGCAAGACGGCACCAAAATGTGACTGTGGCTGCCATTCGAGCACGGCTCTCATGGCCTTCTCGCCTAAATCCGCTCCACCGGAGCGGATTTACCCTACGGGCCGGTTCGAAGCATCTTCCCCGGATTGAGAATGCCCTTGGGGTCGAGGGCCGTCTTGATCGCCCGCATCATGTCGAGCGCCACCGGGTCCTTGACCTGTTTGAGCAGGTCCACCTTGAGCTGGCCGATGCCATGCTCGGCCGAAACCGAGCCGCCCAGCCTGAGCACGATCGCGTAGATCGCTTCATGCAGCTTTTCGTCATTCTCGGCCATGAAGGCCTTGGGATCGGCGCCGACCGGCTGGCTGAAATTGAAGTGGATATTGCCGTCGCCCATATGCCCGAACGGCACCGGGCGAATGCCGGGCACCAGGCGCTCGGCGGCGGCCATGCCCTGGGCGATCAGCGCCGGCACGGCGGCAATCGGCACCGACACGTCATGCTTGATCGAGGCGCCTTCCTTCGACTGCACTTCGCTCATCTGCTCGCGGAAGGCCCACATCCGCATGCGATCGGCCAGCGACTCGGCAAAGACCGCATTGTCGATCAGCCCCTTCTCAAACGCCGCCTCGATAGCCGCGGGCAGGGCGCCCGGCGCCGTGCCGGCCATGCGCGACACTTCGATCAGCGCATACCAGGGCGAGGGGCCGGCCGTGGGATCGGCATCGAGCATGCCATGCCGCAACTGCATCTCCAGCCCCAGCAGCGGCACGATCTCGAAGGCGTTGAGCCGGCCACCGATCCGGGCGCGCAGCAGCTCGAACAGCGGCAGTGCCGCCGCGGGGCCGGCAATATTGACCAGCGTGGTTTCGTAATCCTCCGGCTTGGGGAAGATCTTGAGCGTCGCCGCGGTGATGATGCCCAGCGTGCCTTCGGCGCCCACCAGCAGGTCGCGCAGGTCGTAGCCGGTATTGTCCTTTTTGAGGGAATTGAGCCCCTGATAGAGCCGTCCGTCGGCCAGCACGGCTTCCACGCCCATGGTCAGCTCGCGCGCATTGCCATAGGCCAGCACATTGACGCCGCCGGCATTGGACGACAGCAGCCCGCCGATCCGCGCCGAGCCCTGCGAAGCCAGCCAGAGCGGGAAGATGGTGTTCTCGGCTTCCGCCGCCTGATGCGCTTTTTCCAGGATCACCCCGGCCTCTGCCGTCATCGTGCCGGCGGACGTGTCCACGGCGCGGATACGGTCAAGCCTGGCGAGGCTGACAATGACCTCGTCACCGCGCAGCGGCACCTGCGCGCCCACCAGCCCGGTATTGCCGCCCTGCGGAATGATGCCCACGCCATTTTCGTTTGCCCAGCGCAGGATTGCCTGCACCTGCGATACCGATCCAGGCAGGGCCACGGCCGCGGCCCCGGCATGGAAGCGCTTGCGCGGCTCCTTGAGATAATTGCCCATCTGCTCGGGCAGGCCGATCACGGCCGAGGCGCCAAGCAGGGCGGTGAGCTGGTCGACAATGCTGGCGGCGGAAAGGGACATGAAAAACCGGAAGTTGGTGGTCGCGACGGGTTCGGCAGGCGGGATGGCAACAATGACGATTGCCGCAATGGCAGGCAAGCGCGCATGCATGTTTGTTGCCCAGCGACATAGCTGCCAAGCGTCATCCGGCGATGGCACGACCGGAGAATCTGGCTACGTTAATATCGGCTTTAGCGAAGTTGGCATAAAGCTGCACCGTGCAACGGGAGCGCGACGCCGACCATTATCCAGATAACCAACAGGCTGGCCTGTCCCAGGGCGCGGGGACAGGACAATGAGAGCAGGGATGATCATGACGAGCTACCAGTGGCCGGACTTCTATTTTGCCCGGCATGGCGAAACGGACTGGAACCGCGAACAGCGCTATCAGGGCAGCCGTGACATTCCGCTCAACCGGACGGGCCAGCTGCAGGCCGATGCCAATGGCCTGTTGCTGCGCGACCTGCTCGAGCGCGAGGGCGTCGATCCGGCCTCCCTGCGCTGGTTCGCCTCCCCGCTCAGCCGGGCGTCCGAGACCATGGACCGCATGCGCGCCGCCTTCGACATGCCGCTGCCACCGGTCATTCACGACAAGCGGCTGATCGAGATTTCCTTCGGCAATCTCGAGGGGCGCCTGCATTCCGAGATCAACCGCGAAATGGCCCTGGCCCCGGGCGAGCGCGATGCCAGCTATTGGCATTTCCGGCCCGAAGGCGGCGAGAACTATCAGGACGTGGCCGATCGCCTGCTCGATTTTGCCCAGGAGCTGACCCAGCATACCGTGGTGGTCGCCCATGGCGGCGTGCTGCGTGTCTTGCGGCACCTGGTGGAAGGCACCGAGCGCGGCGAAGTGCTCAACTGGCCGCCGCCGCAGGGGGCCATTGCCCATTTTGTCGGCCACCGCATGACGCTGCATGCGGCCACCAATACCTGGGATGCCGACTAAGCGCACCGAGCTTGATTGACCAGCCGGTCCTGCGCCCCTAGAAAGTCCGCACCATCGGGGGCCGTGCCATGTCGTTCAATACTTTCGGGACCTTGTTCCGCTTCACCACCTGGGGCGAAAGCCATGGGCCGGCGCTCGGCGTGGTCGTGGATGGCTGCCCGCCCGGCCTGACCCTGAACCCCGAGCTGATCCAGCGCGACCTCGATCGCCGCAAGCCGGGCCAGTCCAAATATACCACGCAGCGCCGCGAGGCCGACGCGGTCAAGATCCTCTCCGGCGTCTTCGAGGATGAGCGCACCGATGGGCCGCGCACCACCGGCACGCCGATTTCGCTGCTGATCGACAATACCGACCAGCGCTCCAAGGACTATTCGGAAATCCGCGACAAATACCGTCCCGGCCATGCCGACTATACCTATGACCAGAAATACGGCATTCGCGACTATCGCGGCGGCGGTCGCACCTCGGCGCGCGAAACCGCGGCCCGCGTCGCGGCCGGCGCCATTGCCCGCCAGGTGCTCACCGGCATCACCATTCGCGCCAGCCTCGTGCAGGTCGGGCCGCACAAGATCGACTACAATAATTTCGATTGGGATCAGGTCGACCAGAACCCCTTCTTCTGCGCCGATGCCCAGGCGGCCGCGCTCTGGGCCGATTATCTCGACGACATCCGCAAGCAGGGCAATTCGGTCGGCGCGGTGATCGAGGTCGTGGCGGAAAACGTGCCGGCCGGCTGGGGCGCACCCATCTATGGCAAGCTCAGCGCCGATCTGGCCTCGGCCATGATGAGCATCAATGCCGTCAAGGCCGTCGAAATCGGCGCCGGTTTCGAAGCCGCCAGCCTTACCGGCGTGGACAATGCCGACCAGATGCGGGCAGGGCAGGGCAAGCCCTATTTCCTCTCCAACCAGGCCGGCGGCATTCTGGGCGGCATTTCCAATGGCGATCCCATTGTCTGCCGCTTTGCCGTCAAGCCGACCTCCTCGATCCTGACGCCGCGCCAGACGGTGACCACGGCCAATGAGGACACCGACATCGTCACCAAGGGCCGGCATGACCCCTGCGTCGGCATTCGCGCCGTGCCGGTGGGCGAGGCCATGATGGCCCTGGTCCTGGCCGATCACTACCTCCGCCATCGTGGCCAGACCGGCCGCGAAGGCGCAGTGGGATTCGAGCGCAACTAGGTTCGAGCTATAGCTGCGGTGTGCGCGGCCGCGTCCGTTTCAGGGTGCGGCCGATTTTCGGGCCGGCACGGTCTTCAATGAAGATGAAGGCTCGGTTGAGCCAGCCGACCCGCTTGCGCAAGCGGGCCACCAGCCTTGCGGCGTGGCGATTGGTGGCAATCAGCAGGAACACCGAAAGCGCCATCAGCGGCACCCCCAGCGGGATCGGCGTCGGCGCCAGGATCAGCCCGACCACAAAGACGATCAGCAGCAAGGGGGTCAGCAGATAACTCACGACGCATTCCTCAGGAAAGGACGGCATTCTTCCTGAAGATTGCGACAGTTTCTGTATTGCCGTCGCCGCCGGTGATCGGCGAGGGGATCGACAGCTGATGGGCAAAGCCTTGCTCGGCCATGAAGCCGATCATCTCGGCCAGGGCTTCGGCAATGACCTCGTCGCTGCGCACAATGCCGCCCTTGCCGACATTGCGGCGCCCGACCTCGAATTGCGGCTTGAACAGGATGACCGCATCGGCACCCGGCGCACAGAGCGCCAGCGGGCCGGCCAGCACCTTGGTGACCGAAACAAAGCTCACATCGGAAACCAGCAGCTCGACCGGCTGGGGAATCATCGCGGCCGTCAGGTCGCGCGCATTGATGCCTTCCATGCTGACGACGCGGTCGCTGCCCTTGAGCCGCTCATGCAGCTGGCCATGGCCTACATCGACGGCATAGATGCGGGCCGCGCCGCGTTCCATCAGCACCTGGGTGAAGCCGCCGGTCGACGCGCCAATATCGGCGCAGACCTTTCCGGCAACCTCGATCGCGCCGGCATCCAGTCCCGCCACCAGCTTGAGCGCAGCGCGCGAAACGTAGTTGGCGGCCGGGTCGCTGAGTGCCACCAGGTCGTCCTTGCCCACCATCTGGTTCTGCTTGACGGCCACGACGCCATTGAGCGTCACGGTGCCGCGCAGGATGGCGTCGCGTGCCCGCGCCCGGCTGGGCACGAGGCCGCGCTGCTCCATGGCCAGATCGAGCCGGATGCGCTCGCTCATCCTTGCACCAGCCGCTTGACCTTGGCGGCGGCGGTGGCCTGGTCTTCCTCATAGGCAATCGTGCCCTGGAAGCTCCCATCGGCCTTGACCAGGAAGGTCAGCGCCGTGTGATTGACCAGATAATAGGGGTCGCCCGGCTCGCCGGCCTTTTCCGAGAATACGCCAAAGGCGGCCTTGGCATTCTCGTTTTCCTCGAGACTGCTGGCCACCAGGCCGATAATGCTGGGGTCAAAGCCCTCGACATAGCCCTTGACCATGTCGAGCGTATCGCGCTCGGGATCGACCGAGACAAAAATGATGCGCAACTCTTCAGGCGTCAGTCCCAGCTGCTCGCGGATGGCGGTGGTCTCGGCCAGCGTGGTCGGGCAGACATCGGGGCAGAAAGTATAGCCGAAAAAGATCAGGCTCGGCGTCCCCACCAGGTCGTCCTGGGTAAAGGCGCCGCCTTTGGTCGAGTTCAGCGCGAATTCCTGGCCGGTGACGCCGAGCGGGCGGGCAGGGGGTTGGAAGACGAACAGCGCCGTGGCGCCGGCGGCCACGAGGGCTACCAGGGTCCATAGCACGATGCGGAAGGTGCGCAGGGAAGTCGCGGTCATGGTGTCTTGCTGCCCTTTGGGCGCTAGGCGTCGAGCGGTTCGGTGCCGGTAGGCGTGCCGTCGCGCGACAGGGTGATCTTCTCGATCCGGGCTTCGGCAGCCTTGAGCAGGGTCTCGCAATGGGCCTTGAGGGCCTCGCCACGCTCATAGATGGCAATCGACTCGGCCAGCGGCGCCCGGCCGGATTCCAGCTTGCCGACGATTTCTTCGAGCTGCGCCAGCGCGGCTTCAAAGCTCAGGGTCTTGACGTCGTCATTGTCGGCCATTGGCAGAATTCCTATTCATCCAGGCGCCCGATGGCGCCGTCCATCAGCATGGCCACATGGTGCGAAACGCCACCGGCCAGGCCTTTGAGGTCATAGCCACCTTCGAGCAGCGAGACAATGCGATTGCCGCACATGCGGTCGGCCACGTCCATCAACTTGCCCGTGAGCCAGCCATAATCGGCCGAGCTCCAGTTGAGCTGGGCCAGCGGATCGCGCTGATGCGCGTCAAACCCGGATGACAGCAGGATCAGATCCGGCGAAAAGTCGATCAGCGCCGGGATGATGCGGGTGAGATAGGCGTCGCGCATCGCCGCGCCGTCGCTATCGGCATCGAGCGGCACGTTGACGATATTGCCGACCCCGGTTTCGGTCGGCGTGCCGGTGCCCGGAAACAGCGGCATCTGGTGGCTCGAGGCATAAAAGACCGAGGCGTCGGCCTTGAAGATATCCTGCGTGCCATTGCCGTGATGCACGTCGAAATCAATGATGGCGATGCGCTCGGCGCCATATTTGCGCTGGGCCTCGCGGGCGGTGATCGCCACCGTATTGATCAGGCAAAAGCCCATCGGCGTGGCGATTTCGGCATGATGGCCGGGGGGGCGGATGGCGCAGAAGGCATTGTCGACTTCGCCCAGCAACACCGCGTCCAGCGCATCAAGGGCGCCGCCCAGCCCGGTGGCGGCGACATCAAGCGATCCCGAGGAGATGAAAGTATCCGGATCGAGCTGGCCTATGCCTTCGGCGGGACGGGCCGCGCGCAGCCTGGCAAGATAGCGCCCATCATGCACCAGTTCCGCCAGCATCAGGTCTCCCGTGGACGCCTCGCGCCGCAGCAGCCGGTCAAAACGGCTCCGCGACAGGGCCTCCTCGACGGCGGCAATGCGGTCGGCGCGCTCGGGGTGACCCTGCGGCGTCTGGTGATCGGCAAAGTTGGGCTGACTGACGAGCAGCGTGGTCACGCGGGGCAGATCTCCTGGGGATTCGACATGTCGTCTTGACGCGCCGGGGCCCGGTTGTCAAACAACCGTCGCCACACGGTCACCACTCAGAACGGCTGATGAATGATAGCGCACTCAATATCGGTTGACGAGGCAGCAGCCCGCTTGCGGGCGGGCCAGCTCTGCGCCTTTCCCACCGAGACGGTCTATGGCCTGGGCGCCGACGCGACCAATGCCGATGCCGTGCTGTCCATCTATGAAACCAAGGGCCGCCCGCGCTTCAATCCGCTGATCATCCACTGTGCCGACCTGGCCATGGCCGAGACGCTGGCCGAATTTTCACCGCTGGCCCGCCTTCTGGCCACGCTCTGGCCGGGCCCGCTGACCCTGGTGCTGCCGGCAAAGCCGAATAATGGCCTCGCCGATATTGCGACGGCCGGGCTCGACAGCGTCGGCATCCGTATTCCCGACCATTCCCTGGCGCTGGCTTTGCTGGCCGCCGTCGGCCGGCCGCTGGCCGCGCCCTCGGCCAATCCATCCGGTCGGCTGTCGCCGACCACGGCCGAACAGGTTCGCCTCGGCTTTGCCGGCAAGGTTCCCGTGCTCGATGGCGGGCCGTGTCAGGCGGGCGTCGAATCCACCATTGTGCGGGTCGAGGGCGACCGGGTGGTGCAGCTGCGGGCCGGGGCCCTGGCCCGCGACACGCTTGAGGCCCGGCTGGGCATTACCGTGCAACTGGCCGAACACAGCGAAGCGATCTCGGCGCCCGGCATGCTGGCCAGCCACTATGCGCCCAGGGCACTGCTGCGCCTCAATGCCGAACCGCGCCAAGGCGAGGCGTTTCTGGGCTTTGGGCCCATGCCGGCCTTTGCCGGTCCGGCGCAGAACCTGTCCGCTTCAGGCGACCTGCACGAGGCCGCGCGCAACCTCTTCGCCATGCTGCACGCCCTCGATGCCCAGGGCATGGCCATGATCGCGGTGGCACCCATTCCCCAGACGGGGCTGGGCGAGGCGATCAATGACCGGCTGCAGCGCGCCGCGGCGCCGCGACCGGGCGCCTGACGCCTAGTCGCGTACCTTGTATGGCTTCTGGTCGCGCATGAAGCGGGCCAGGGCCTCGAGATCGGCATCGCCGCCGGGCGGCAGGATGACCTTGAGATTGGCATAGAGGTCGCCATCGCCATAGAGCCCCTTGCCCTTGAGGCGGAGCGCCTTGCCGGTATCGATGCCCGGCGGCAGGTTGAGCTCGACCGAACCATCCAGCGTCGGCACCCGCACCTTGGCGCCCAGCACCGCTTCATAGAGCGTGATCGGCACATCGGTGCGCAGATCGGCGCCATCGCGGCGGAACTGCTTGGATTTGCCGAAGCGCACGGTGACCAGCGCGTCGCCGGCTTCGCCCAGCCCCGCCGAGCCCTGGCCCTTGAGGCGGATCTGCTGTCCCTCCTCGACCTTTTCGGGCAGCTTGACCGAGAGCACCTTGCCGCTGGGCATGCGCACCTGGATGGAGGCCGCCTTGTGGGCGTCTTCCAGGCTGACCGTGGCATTGACCACGATATCCTCGCCCTTCATGGAGCGCCCGGCGCCGGGCCCGCCTGCGGCTGCGCCGGCAAAGGGATCCCACTGGGCGCCGCCGGCCCCCGGGCCGCGACCCGCCCCGGCGCCGCCGCGTGCCTGGCCGCCAAAGCCGCTCATGAATTCCTTGAGGATATCCTCGGCGGTGAAGCCGCCTGCTGCCGTGCGGCCGCCCCGCTGTCCGCCGCCGCCGGGGAAGCCGGCAAATTTGGGATTGCCATCGGCATCGATTTCGCCGCGGTCATACTGAGCGCGCTTGTCGGCGTCGTTGAGCAGATCATAGGCATTGGTCGCCTCGGCAAACTTGCCATGCGATGCAGGATCGTCTGGATTTTGATCGGGGTGATACTTCTTGGCCAGCTTGCGATAGGCGGACTTGATGTCCTTTTCGCTCGCTGAACGGGACACCCCAAGCACGGTATAGGGATCGCGCATTTGGTCCATTCAATTGATGCGGGCGTTGCTTCGCCCCGGTTTCAGGTCCTATATGGCCACCGACCTACGGCTTGTCCAGTTTTGTGCGACAAAGAGATGAGATAGATATGCTGCAGACCCTGACGGAACGCCTGTTCGACGATGGCGACCGTACCGCACTCGACCCGCTGGCGCTGTTTGAGGAATGGTTCGCCTTGGCCAAGGAAGCCGAGCCCAATGACCCTCATGCCATGGCGCTGGCCAGTGTCGATGCCGAGGGTCTGCCGGATGTGCGCATGGTGCTGCTCAATGCCCGCGACGAGCGTGGCTTTACCTTCTTCACCAATTTCGAAAGCGCCAAGGGTGCGCAACTGCTGGCGCAGCCCAAGGCGGCCATGGTAATGCACTGGAAGTCGCTGCGCCGCCAGGTGCGGATGCGGGGGCCGGTCGAAGTGGTGACGCCAGCCGAAGCCGATGCCTATTTTGCCAGCCGGCCCAAGGGCAGCCAGATTGCCTCGTCGGCCTCCCAGCAGTCTCGTCCGCTGGACAGCAAGATGACCCTGCTCGACCGGGTGTCCACGCTGGCCACCGAGGTTGATGATGGGGTGGTGACCCGTCCGCCGCACTGGTCCGGCTTCCGCCTCATGCCCACCAGCATCGAATTCTGGAAGGATGGCGAATTCCGCCTGCATGACCGGGTGCGCTTCACCCGCGATGGTGCCGGCGCCCCCTGGACCAGTTCGCGGCTTTACCCTTAGCAAACCCGCGGCGCAGCTTCCCCCGAGGACAAAGCCGCTGAAATGCCCCGGCTCGGCCAAATCTTCAATTTCAGGCAAGAACTTGCCACTATGTCTGGGTCGAACCAAGCAATGGCGGCACCATGCGCATCTTGATCCGGACATCGCGATGGGCCATCTGGGCGCGCCGGCTGGGCAGCGTCGCGGTGCCGCTCGTGGTGACCTCGGTATTGCTGCACCGGCTGCGGCTGATCGGCAGTGAGGCCTTTCTTAATGCGGCGCTGGTGGCTGCCCTCGCGGCCATGCTGGCGGTGCTCTGCGCGATCATCGCCCTGGCGCGGCTCTGGCAGACCGGCGACCGGGGCTGGGGCAAGGCGCTGCTCGGCCTGTTTCTGGGCGTGCTCTGTCTTGTTCCCTTTGGCTGGTATGGCCGCCTCGCGCTGGTCACCCCCCCGGTGACCGATCTGGCCACCACGGTTCGGGGCACGCTGCCGCTGGTCTTCGAGCCGGGCACGGCCTCCATGCCGCCGCCACGCCTGCTCAGCCCGGCCCTGATGGCCGAGCTCTATCCCAGTGCCGAAACCCGCCGCTATCCGGTGGGGCAGGCGCAGGCCTTTGCCCTGGTCAAGCAGATCATCGCCGATGCCGGCTGGGATGTGCGCCGGGTGCAGGAGCCCGATGCGGCATTCGGCCCGGCGCTGATCAATGCCCAGATCACCACCCTGCCGGGCTGGCGGGACGAGGTGGTGCTGCGCGTGACCGGCGACGAAGCCAGCTCGGTGGTCGACATGCGCTCGGCCTCGCTGCACGCCCCCCATGACTTCGGCGCCAATGGTGCGCGTATCGAACGCCTGCTGGCCGATCTCGATACGCTCGTCACCACCCTGCTGCGCGACAACCCCAATATCAATATGCCCGAAGCCGAGCCGCTCGACCCCGCCGCCGCTCCGGCCGATGACGCGGTCGCCCAATAGCGCTCAGGGATGTGGATAGAGGCGTATGCCCCAGAGCCCGCGCTGCACATGCAGCCTGCCCAGGCCTTCGAGATATTCCACATGGGCCATGATGGTCATGCCGGCGGCCCGGCGCACCAGCAGGTTCTGGCTTGGATAGATCGCGGCAACAATGGCCCGCACGCTGCGCGCCCCCGCCGCGACGGCTTGCACCACTTGCTCATTGCGCTTCTCCCGGTGCGCCTTGAGCGCCGCGGCAAAGGCCGGTCCGTTCTCGATTGGCCCGCCATGCGCCGGCACATAGAGCTGCTGGGGCAGGGCGATGACCTTGTCCAGCGAGGCCAGATAGTCTGCCATCGAGCCGTCCGGCACCGACACCAGGGTCGAGTTCCAGCCCATGACATGGTCCCCGCTCAGCAATATATCGCCCAGGCCGAAGGCCAGATGATTGGCGCAATGGCCGGGTGTGGCGTAAACGCGGAGGCTGACATCGCCGGCCGCGATGGTCTCGTCATCGACCAGCACGCGATCGGGTACCAGGGCCCAGTCGCAGGCGCGGCGCAACCGGTTGCGTTCGAATCGCCGCAGCGGCCGCGATAGCCGATGTTGCCCGCCAAACCAGATCGGCACCTTGAATTCGCGTCCCAGCCGCGCCGCCGCCGCGCTGTGGTCGCGATGGGTATGGGTGAGGATGATGGCCTCCAGCCGCCGCCCGGCCATGGCTTGGCGCAGCGCCGCCAGATGGGCGGGATCATCGGGCCCTGGATCGAGCAAGGCCAGGCGGTCATGGCCCAGCACAAAGCTGTTGGTGCCGGTAAAGGTATAGGCGCTGGCATTGGGCGCGGTAATGCGCACCAGACCCGGCGCCACCGCGATCGCGCAGCCCGTCTGCGGGTCGAACTGGGTATTGAAGGCAATCGTGGCGGCCATTGCGCTCTCGGGGACAGCAGATTATGAAGTGACGATATCAATCGGTGAGCGTCCCGGCAGGGATGCCGGTTCCCATACTGCATGGAAGGTAAGAAATGGCCGTCACTTTGACCACGCCCAACACGCTCCTTGGCCTTTATCAGCCCAAGGGTGACGCTGCCAAGCTGGCGTCCAATCTGGTCACCGTCGTGCTGGGCACGCTGCTGATCACCCTTTGCGCCAAGATCAACGTGCCGGTCTGGCCCGTGCCGGTGACCCTGCAGGGTTTTGCCATTGCCGCGCTGGCCGCTGCCTTCGGCATGCGTATCGGTGTCGCCACTGTCGGCCTCTATTTGCTTGAAGGCGCCTTGGGCCTGCCCGTTTTCGCCACCGGCGGCGGTCTGGTCTATCTCGTCGGCCCCACCGGCGGCTTCCTGCTCGGCTTCATCGCCCTGGCCGCCATTGTCGGCTATGCCGCCGATCGCGGCGCCTCAGACAAGCCGCTGGCTTTGTTCGGCGCCATGCTGCTGGGTGATGCCGTAATGTTCGTGCTGGGCTTTGCCTGGCTCGCGCTGATGGCCGGCCAGGCTGGCTGGATCGACCAGGCCAATGTGCTCGGCTCCGCCTTTGCCAAGGCCGTGCAGCCCTTCATCGTCTGGGACATTCTCAAGATGGCTTTGGCCGCCCTCACCGTTACCGGCGCCTGGAAGCTGATCGCCAAGCGCTAGGCGCCAGACCACCTTTCAACGAAAGCCGGCCGCAATGGCCGGCTTTCTGTTTTGCGAGCATGCATGGCTGTCACTCCCTGGACTCTGCTCGATACGGCAACCGTGCCTGGTGGCGAAGGCGACCTGCGCCTGATGCGGCGCGGCAGTGAATTCTGCATCATGACGGGGTCGACCGCCCTGATGAACAGCCGCATGAGCGGCTCCGAGGAGGCGCTGGCCAGCCTGAGCTGGGCTTCCATCAACAGCCACAAGCAGCCGCATATGCTGATCGGCGGCCTCGGCATGGGTTTCACCCTGCGCGCGGCCCTCGCCATCCTGCCGGCCGATGCCCGCATCACCGTCGCCGAACTGGTGCCGGCGGTGGTCGATTGGGCACGTGGGCCGATGGCCGAGGTGTTCGGCACCTGTCTCAGCGATCCGCGCGTCACCATCCGCCTAGGCGATGTCGGCACGGCCCTGGCCGGCGAAAAGCTCTATGACGCCATTCTGCTCGATGTCGACAACGGTCCCGAAGGGCTGACCCGCGATTCCAACCAGCAGCTCTATAGCGTCAAGAGCCTGCGCCGCACCCTGACCACCCTGCGCCCCGGCGGCGTATTGGCCGTCTGGTCCTCCCATACCAGCGCCCCCTTTACCAAGCGCCTGGCGACAGCCGGCTTTGCCGTGCGCGAAGAGAAGGTCCGTGCCCGCGGCAGCAAGGGTGGCGAGCGGCACCATATCTGGCTGGCGCGCCGGCCGGCGGCAAAGCTCCAGCCCGCAGGCTGACCGGCGGCTTCGCCTTGACGCTGGCGCGATTCTTCCCACTATCTGGCTGCCGTGTTTCAGGAAGTGTGACGCCATGAGCGATGTGAAAACGCCCGGTTTCGTCAGTGCGCAAACCGTGGCTGAACGCGCCGGCGTATCGCGCTCGGCCGTATCGCGCACCTTTACCGCCGGGGCCAGCGTCTCCGAAGCGACGCGCCGCAAGGTGCTCGAGGCGGCCGATGCGCTCGGCTATCACGTCAATCACCTGGCGCGCGGCCTGCGCGAGCGCAGCAATATCGTCTGCCTGGTGGTATCCGACATGACCACCCCGATCCGCGCCCGCATGGTCGATGTCATGAGCCGCAAGCTGCAGGCGGCCGGTCGCATCACCATGGTCATCAATACCGAAACCGATACTGCCAGCGTCTCCATGGCGCTGCGCCAGACCCTCAACTATCGCGCCGATGCCACGGTGGTGCTGTCGGGCACCCCATCGGCCTCGCTGATCGAAACCTGCCTTGCCAACGGTCAGCAGGTAGTGCTGATCAACCGGGATGAACAGCTCAGCGGCTCGAGCAATCTGGGTGTCGACAATGCCATGGCCGGGCGCGAGGCATTTTTCCTGCTGCGCCGGGCCGGCTGCCAGCGCCTGGGGCTGATCAGCTCCACCGCCCGCACCGCCAGCCTCGCCGAACGGGAGGCGGTCTTTCTCGACGTGGCCGCCGCGGCCGGGGTTGAGGTGGCGGTGACCCGGGCCGGCCCCACCATCTACGAATCCGGCGCCGAGGCGGCGCGGCGCGTCTTCGGGCGGTCCAACAGTCCCGATGGCGTGTTTTGCGTCACCGACCTGCTGGCACTTGGTTTCATGGATGTGGCGCGCGACGAATTCGGCCTGCGCATTCCCCAGGACCTGTGCATTGTCGGCTTTGACGATATCGAACAGGCCGGCTGGTCGGCCTATCGGCTGACCACCTTTTCCCAGCCGCTCGAGGCCATGGCCGACCAGGTCGTGCAGCTCATCCTGCACCCGCAAACTGCCACTTCCCGGCGCATCGTCTTCGAACCCGTCCCCGTCTGGCGCAAATCCGTCCGGCCCTCTGCGCAGTGATGTGCAATTGTTGCACAGCTGCGCAACGGGACAATTGTCATCAAAGCGTTATCTGAAACCCCTAATGAGGCTCCCGCAAATGTTGGCGAATGCACTTGTGTGCAGTGGCCATACGGTGTTTTCTGGCTGCATTGCGATGCAGGCGGCAAACCCCGACACAAGATTGGGCATGCCTGCCGATTGCCGCCGCAATCTGGGGAGGAGCCCCATGAGGTGGGCGTGCCGGCACCGGTCCGGGTACGCCATGTGATCGAGCGATCGCACATCACCTCCGCGACCGGTGAGACAGCGCCGTGATCCCGCCCGGGATCGCCTAGATGGGAGACTATGATGAAACGTCGTGCTTTTATGATCTCGGCTGCCGGTACCGCCGCCGGCCTGCTGATCCTGCCCCGCATGTCCTTTGCGGCCGAGGGCGTCATCGACGTCTATTTCACCTCGGACCAGAACGTCATCGACTTCTGGACCAATGTGGTGAAGCCGAAATTCGAAGCCGCCAATGCCGGCATCACCCTCAACCTGGTTGACGGTGGCGACGGTGCCGGCGTTGCCGCCATCGGCGACCGCGCACTGGCAGCACTTGCCAGCGGCACCGATCCGCAGGCTGACCTGTTCGAAGGCTTCGACAGCCGTGTCACCGTCGATGGCATCGCCAAGGGCCTCTATGTGGACTTCTCGGCCGCCGGCCTGTCCAACTATTCCAAGATCAACCCGCTGGCCTTCGACATCCCGACCAACCTGCCCTATCGCGGTTCGCAGGTGCTGCTCGCCTATGACACGACCAAGCTCGATCCGGCCAATGCCCCCAAGACCTGGCCTGACCTGGTTGCCTGGATCAAGGCAAACCCCGGCCAGTTCATCTATAACCGTCCCAACAAGGGCGGTTCGGGCGGCAATTTCGTGCGCCGCGCGATCCTTGAGGTGAACGGCAAGGACCCGAGCAAGTTCGCGGTTGACAATTACACCCAGGAAACCGGCGACGCGATGCTGAACCCGGCTTGGGACCTGCTGATGGACCTGGCGCCCTCGATGTTTGACGGCGGCGCCTATACGTCGGGCAATACCCAGTCGATCCAGCTCCTCAGCCAGTCGGCCGTAACCATGATCCCGGCCTGGTCGGACCAGACGCTGTCGGCCATCGCCCAGGGCGTTCTGCCCGAAACCACCGGCCTGGTGCAGCTCAGCGACCTCGGCCTGCCGGGCGGCTTCACCAAGCTGGCCGTGCTCAGCAATGGCGCCAACAAGGATGCCGCGCTCAAGCTGGCCGACTTCCTGCTCACCGAGGAAATCCAGTCGGCCGTGCTGACCGAACTGGGCGGCTTCCCCGGCGTGTCCTGGGACCATATCGCGCCCGACCTGCGCGAGAAGTTCGCCGACATCGTGCCGAACTCGATCCCGACCTTCCCGGGCGGCGATTGGGAAAAGGCTGTCAATGACGGCTGGTACCGCGCCGTTGCGCCAAATGTGGATCCCGCTTCGTGACCATGACCGCCCCGGACCAGATCGGGTCCGCTACACCCGTGCGCAGGAGGCCTTATGGCCTCCTGCTTGTCGCCACGCCGGTATTGCTGGTGCTCTGGCTGATCATCTGGCCGATCATCTCGGCGATCGTCACCACGCTCTGGGTCCCGACGCCCGAGGGCAGCGCCTTTTCCCTCGAGACCTACCGCTTCTTCTTTTCGGATGGCTATAGCCTGTCCAACCTGTCGATGACCCTGTGGACCACCGGCGTCTGCGCCGTGCTGCTGCTGCTTGTCTGCCTGCCGATAGCGCTTTACCTGCGCTTTTCGGACAGCAGGGTCGCCGCCTATGTGCAGGGCCTGGCCATTTTTCCGATGTTCGTGCCCTCGATCATTTTGAGCTTTGCCTTCATCCGCGTGCTCGGGCCCAATGGCACTGTCGACCTGCTGTTCAATGCGGTCGGCCTGCCCAAGATCAAGTCGCCCTACCTGACGCCATGGGGGCCGGTTATCGGCCTGGTTTGGGACAATATCCCGCTGACCGTGCTGATCCTGCTCTCGGGCCTGGGCAATGTGTCCAACCAGGCGATCGAGGCCGCCCGCGATGTCGGCGCCGGCCGGATCGCCTTGCTGCGGCACATCATCCTGCCGCGCATTTCCAATTCCATCCTGGTGGCCATCTCCTTTGCCGTTCTGGGCATTTTCTCCGCCTTCACGCTGCCCTATGTGCTCGGGCCGGCTGCGCCTGAAATGATGGGCCCCTTCATGCAGCGCACCTTCCGCGAGCTGTTCGAGCCGCGCACGGCCATCACCCAGGCCGTGGTCACCTTCGGCTTCTGCATCGTCTTCGGGCTCTTTTATGTGCGCTCCGTCGCCAAGAACAGGGCTGCTTAAATGGCCGCGACACTCACCCATCGCAAGATCGACTGGACCGGTATCGCCTTTGCCGCGGTACTGACCCTGGTCATCGTCTTCCCCCTGCTGGTTGTCGGCACCTGGGCCTTCACCAATGTCTGGCGCTACCCCTCGGTCATTCCGCAGGAATTCGGCCTCCGCTTCTGGAACCAGACATTGGCCCGGGCGGATGTGTGGAGCTCGATCACCATGAGCCTCACTTTGGCCTTTACCGTGACGGCTTTGTCCGCCGCCATCTGCCTGCCGGCCGCCTATGCCTTTGCGCGGCTGGATTTTCCAGGCCGCAGCATCCTGTTCTTCTCCTTTCTGGCCGGCCATGCCTTTCCCAAATTCGGCCTGCTGGTCGCCATTGCCGGCATATTCCTGCAACTCAACCTCATCGGCACCTTCTGGGGCGTGGTGCTGATCCAGCTGGTGGGCACGCTGCTGTTCATGATCTGGATTCCCGTGGCCGCCTTCCAGTCGGTCGACCGGCGCATGGAGGAGGCCGCGCGCGATGTCGGCGCTTCCCCGTTCCGGGTCTTTTGGTCGATCACCCTGCCACAGGCCGGGCCGACCATCGCGGCAGCGATTCTGCTCAGCTTCGTCGGCACCTTTTATGAAACCGAAGGCGCCTGGCTGATCGGCGCGCCGCAGGTCCGCACCCTGCCGGTGCTGATGATCTCCTTCATCAACAACCAGCCGGTCATCCAGTATGGCGCAGTGCTTTCCGTACTGCTCTGGGTGCCCAGTTTCATTGCTTTGCTGTTTGCGCGCCGGGTCGTCAATTCCGGTTCGTTTGCCCGCGGTTTCGGCGGCTAGGAAGACCCATGTCCGTTCTCAAGATCAACGACGTCTCCAAGATTTTCCCCAATGGCACCACTGCCGTCGACAGCTTCTCGCTCGACGTCGCCGATGGTGAGCTGGTCTGTCTGCTCGGGCCGTCCGGCTCGGGCAAGTCTACCCTGCTGCGCATGGTTGGGGGCTTTGAAACGCCCACCAGCGGCGCCATGACCATTGACGGCGAGGACATTACTTACGTACCGCCCGAACGGCGCCCGACCGGCATGGTGTTCCAGAGCCACGCGCTGTGGACGCATATGAATGTGTTCAACAACCTCGCCTTCGGCCTCAAGCTGCGCAAGGTATCAGCCGAAGAGATCAGGCGACGCGTCGAAGGCGTGCTCGATCTGGTGGGGCTGGGCGGCTATGGCCTGCGCAGCGTGACCCAGCTGTCCGGGGGTCAGCAGCAGCGCGTGGCCCTGGCCCGCTCGCTGGTGCTCGAGCCCAAGATCCTGCTGCTCGACGAACCCTTTGCCAGCCTTGACCAGCACCTGCGCGAACGCCTGCGCGAGGAAGTGCGCGACATCCAGCAGCGCCTCAAGATCACCACCCTCTTCGTGACCCATGGCCAGGACGAGGCGCTTTCCATGGCCGACCGTATCGTCGTCATGCGCGACGGGCGCACCGAACAGATCGACCGGCCCGACATCGTCTACCGGGCGCCGCTCACCCCTTTCGTGGCTGGCTTCATCGGCTCGATGAACACGCTTGAAGGCAGTGTCAGCAACGGCGTCTTCACCGCTGCCAACTTCTCCGTGCCCCTGCCCATCAGCAATGGCGCGGCAATCCTCTGCGTCCGGCCCGAAGCCCTCGAAATCAGCGTCGCCCCCCAGGGCGGGCATGGCACGGTGCACCGCGTCACCGACTACGGCACCCATGGCCTGGTCGATCTGGCGCTGCGCGACGGCGTCCGCGTCAAGGCCATGGTGTCCCATCCCGATCTGTTCCGCCTGGGGCAGGGCGTGACGCTGCATCCCAAGGCCATGGCCGCCTATCGCAATGACATCCTGGTCCATCGCACCGCCGCTGGCGACAGCGTGGTCCGTCAGCCCGAGCGGCAGGACGCCTGATCGGGGCCGGGCTGTCCGGCCCGCCCTTCACCTCGAGAGACCCCTTCCTGATGCACGACCCCGTCTATGTTGAACGCCGCGGCCATCGCACCTGGCTCAAATGGCATCGTGGCCGCCGGCGCGCCGCCGATCCGGTCTTTACCGGCCAGCGCATCCTTGAGGGCATGGCAGCGGGCGCCTCGGTCGAGGTCGATCTTGTGGTCACCGCCGACAGGGGCTTTGCCGTCCTGCACAATCTTGAACTCTCGGCGGAAACCACCGGCGCCGGCCTGGTGGCGCAAACCCGTGACGCCGTCTTGCGTCAGCTGCACCTGCGCGACAATGCCGGCATGCCCATCCCCGACAAGGTGATGCTGCTCGACGATCTGTGTGCGCTGATGATCTCGGGCACGCTCCATCCCGACGCGCTGCTGCAGCTCGACTATAAGGAGGACGACAGCGTCCTTGACGCTGTGGCCCTGGCCAATTTCGCCCGCGCCACGCGGCCGGTGGCTGGCAATCTCATTCTGTCCTCCGGCAGTGCCCGGGCGATCGGCATGCTGGCCGCGGCAGTGCCCGGCATCCGCATCGGCTACGATCCCAGCGACGCAGCGCAGGTTGATGCGGTCCGCGCCTCTGGCCGGCATGCCGACTTCGTCGCCGACGCCGTGGCCGCCGCCCCCCAGGCCGATCTCATCTATCTCGACTGGCGCATTCCGCTGCTATTCGCCGATGACGGCTTTGACATCGTCGCGGCCTTCCACGCCGAAGGCAAACGCGTCGATGCCTGGACCATTAGCCGGGTCGATGCCGATTCCCTGACCCAGGTCGAACGCCTGCTGGCGCTCAAGGTCGACCAGATTACCACCGACGATCCGGAGAGCCTGGCACAGGCACTACAGTCATGACGACTTCTTACGATGCTATTCTCGCCCATGCCGTTGACGTGGCGCGCCGCGCCGGTGTCCTGACCCAGGGCTATTTCAAGCGCTTTCGCGAGCTGCAGATCGGGGTCAAGGGGCCGGGCGATTTCGTCTCCGATGCCGACCGCGAATCCGAGCAGCTCATCCGCGCCGGATTGCTCGGCGCCTATCCCGACTGGAGCCTGACCGGCGAGGAATTTGCCCCGGTCGAGGGCAGCGACCGCGAGCACCGCTGGCTGGTCGACCCGATCGACGGCACCACCAATTTTCTCAACGGGCTCGACTATACCATCACCATTGCCCTGCGCCGCGGCAACGAGACCATGTGCGGGCTGATCTACAATCCCGTCACCGACGAGATGTTCACCGCCATCAAGGGGCGCGGCGCCTGGCTCAATGGCGAGCCCATGCAGGTCAGCACCAGCACCGATGTGGCCATGATGTGCGTGGGGACCGGCCTGCCGACGCCCAATCTGTCGCTCTATCCCGGTGCCTATCAGCGGCTCGACGCCATCCGCGCGCCCATCGGCGCCGTGCGCATTGTCGGCAGCGCCGCTTTGTCCTGCGCCTATGTCGCCTGTGGCCGGCTGACCGGCTATTACGAGGAAACCGGCTTTGTCGATACCGCTGCCGGCATCCTGATGGTGGAAGAGGTCGGCGGCCTGGTGACCGACTGGTGGGGCCGCGGCCCCGACCATTTCGAGCGCAACGGTGTCCTGCTGGTCGCCAATCCGGCAACGCATGCCTTTTTGCGCCAGCATCTGGACGCGGTGCCGCGCAAGGACGTCGCCTGAGCCGCAAAGGCCCCCAATTCGGCGGCGCCTGACGCCGCCCGGCGCATCCTTGTCGCGCCCCTGGCTGCCTGCACCGCGCTGGGCGAGGGGGGGCCGGCGTCCGCGTCGTCGCCACTTCGTCGAGCCGCCGGGCGTCCCCTGCCGCGCAGCGGTCAAAGTCGCGCGGTCATTCACCGGCCGCCGGCGCCTGGCGGGCTATTGCGCTGGCCGATGCCGTCGCGGAGCCACCACCTGCCCACACCCGTCGCCAATAAAAAGCCCGACCTCGCAAGAGGCCGGGCTTGATTGGTCGGAGTAGAGTGATTCGAACACTCGACCCCCTGCTCCCGAAGCAGGTGC
>CAXBHD010000027.1:0-20622 GCA_963975335.1 uncultured Devosia sp.
CCCCAGCCGGTTTTGAGGCCAGATCATCCGGGTTGGTTGCACGAGGCGTCTGGCGACAGGCGTCGCAGATGAATGGTCACCACGTACGCGCCGCAGGGCGCGTGCCCTACAGAACCCGGCTTATAGGTCAACTGGCGTTTACCTTGCCCGCCAACATGTGCCCAGCGCATGATGGGTAGCGGTGCGGCCCCTTGCGTCATGGGGGGAGGGTCTATACACCGTGCGCTCCGCATTCTGCCGGCCCGCTGGCGGCCTGCAGGCGGGCCGACGCAACGGAGTGCACCTGGCGCAATGAGCCTGACGACCCCCTTTTACCTGATCGATGAAGCGGCGCTGGCGCGCAATCTGGCGCGCGTCGACCAGCTGCGCGCGGCCTCGGGCGCCAAATGCCTGCTCGCGCTCAAGGCCTTTGCCACCTGGTCGACCTTTGCCCAGATTGCGCCGCATATGGATGGCAGCACCTCGTCGTCGCTTTTTGAAGTGCAGCTGGGTCGGGACAAGTTCGGCGGGGAAACCCATGCCTATTCCGTTGCCTATAGTGACGGCGAAATCGATGCGGTGATCGCGGCGGCAGACAAGATCATTTTCAATTCGGTGAGCCAGCTCGAGCGCTTTGGCGCCAGAGCCAGCCACCTGCCGATCGGGCTGCGGGTCAATCCGGGCGTCAGCCATTCCCATTTCGATCTGGCCGATCCGGCCCGGCCGTTCAGCCGGCTGGGCGAGAGTGATCTGGCGCGGATCGAAAGCGTGATGGATCGCGTCAGCGGCTTCATGCTGCACTGCAATTGCGAGAATGACTCCGTCGAGGCGTTCTCGGCGCTGCTCGATACGATCGAGGCGCGGCTGGGGCACCTCTTGGCGCGGCTCGACTGGGTCAGCCTGGGCGGCGGCATTGCCTTTACCCAGGATGGCTATCCCATCGATGTGCTGGCCGCGCGGCTCAAGGCCTTTGCGGAAAAGTTCGGCGTGCAGGTCTATCTCGAGCCCGGCGATGCGGTAGTGACCGGGACGACGACGCTCGAGGTCAGCGTGCTCGACGTGATCGAGACCGGCAAGGCGGTGGCCATTGTCGACAGCGCCGTCGAGGCGCATATGCTCGACCTGCTGATCTATCGCGAAAGCGCTGCCGTATCGCCCGATAGCGGGCCGCATCGCTATCAGATCGCCGGCAAATCGTGCCTGGCCGGCGATGTGTTCGGCGAGTTCGCCTTTGCGACGCCGCTGGCCATTGGCGACCGGATTTCGCTGCTGAATGCCGGTGGCTATACCATGGTGAAGAAAAACTGGTTCAATGGCGTCGGCATGCCTACAATCGCCATCCGTCGCCTCAACGGCACTATCGAGAGCATTCGCGCCTTCGACTATGCCGATTACGTCGCCAGCCTCTCCTGACAGAGCGCTGATCCCATCCCCCTTGAAAAGGTGTTTCGTGCCAATTGAAAAAGAACGTTTTGATTATCGGTGCCGGAGGTGTGGCGCAGGTCGCCGCCTTTAAGGCCGCCATGCACAATGATGTGCTCGGGGACATCCACATTGCCTCGCGCACCGTTTCCAAATGCCAGGCCATCATTGCCGGCATTCTGGACAAGCAGGCGCTCAAGCGCCCCGGCGTCCTGGCCGCACATCGGCTCGACGCGCTCGACATTGCCGCCACCAAGGCGCTGATCGTGCAGACGCGCAGCCAGATCGTCATCAATGCCGGTTCGGCCTTCCTCAATATGAGCGTGCTGGCGGCCTGCATCGAGACCGGCGCGGCCTATATCGACACGGCCATCCATGAAGAGCCCGGCAAGATCTGCGAAACGCCGCCCTGGTATGGCAATTACGAGTGGAAGCATCGCGAGGCCTGCGAGCGCAAGGGCGTGACCGCCGTGCTCGGCGCCGGCTTTGATCCGGGCGTGGTCAATGCCTATGCGGCTTTGGCGGCGCGGCATTACTTCGACTCCATTGCCAGTATCGACATTATCGACGTCAATGCCGGCAGCCATGGGCGCTATTTCGCCACCAATTTCGATCCCGAGATCAATTTCCGCGAATTTACCGGCACGGTCTGGAGCTGGCAGGACCGGCAATGGACCGCCAATGCCATGTTCGAGGTCAGCCGCACCGACGAGCTGCCGGTCGTGGGCAGCCACAAGACCTACCTGACCGGCCATGACGAGATCCACTCGCTCTCGGCCAATCTCGACGTGCCCGATATCCGCTTCTGGATGGGCTTTGGCGAGCATTACATCAATGTCTTTACCGTGCTCAAACAGCTCGGCCTGCTCTCCGAGCAGCCGGTGACCACGGCCGAGGGCGTCGAGATCGTGCCGCTCAAGGTGGTCAAGGCCGTGCTGCCCGATCCGGTGTCGCTGGCGCCCGATTATGTCGGGCTGACCTTTATCGGCGACCTCATCGTGGGCGAGCGCAACGGCCAGGCCGCCGAGCTGCTGATCTACAATATCTGCGACCATGCCGAGACCTTTGCCGAGACCAATAGCCAGGCGATTTCCTATACGGCCGGCGTGCCGGTGGTCGCCGCGGCAATCCTGATCGCCAAGGGCGTCTGGGACTGCCACCACATGGCCAATATCGAGGAACTGCCACCTTTGCCCTTCATCGAGCTGATCGGGGCGATGGGCCTGCCCACCCGCCTGCGCGACGCCGCCGGCGACCGGGCGTTCGACCCGGCCGAGTTCCGGGTGGAACGGCAGAAAGCCAAGACCCGGGCCTAGGGCAGGGGCGATCGAGGCAAGGCGGCCGGGGGAAACCCCGGCCGTCAGGCCAGGAGTTTTTCTTCGTCGAGGGGATTGTCCGCAGAGTGGACGCGAACGCTGCCACGCTCCTTGCCGCTTGGCCGCATCTCGATATTAATGTCCCAGCCTAGGGCGGCGACAAACTTCATCAGTCGCTCGACGCTGAAGCCGGCAATCCGGCCGCGCGTCAGGTTGGACACCTTGGCCTGGTCGATTTCCAGCACTTGGGCGGCTTGCACCTGCGTCATGCCACGCTCAACGATGGCGCGTGAAATCTGCCGCGCGATCAGCACCTTGATGCGGTCTTCGGGCGTGAGTTCGATACCCAGATCAGCAAATACATCACCTGTTCCAAAGGTGACGGCGCTTTCAGCTTGATTATCGGGACGGTTTTTCATCTTGGTTCTCCTGGATACTTCGGCCTCGCAGCTCCTCATTGACGCGTTCGGCGTCCTTGAGGCGCTTGCGCACCTGGTCCATGTCTTTCGCTGGCGTGGCGATGCCGGCCTTTGATTTCTTCTGGAAGCAGTGCAGTACGAAAACGGCTTCGCTCAGGCGGACGGTGTAGACGGCGCGATAGGTATTGCCATCGAAGTTGGCAACGACCTCAAGAACGCCAGCGCCACCGAAGCCGAGGAGTGGCGTTGCATGCAGCGATTTTTCGCCGTGTTCCGCCTGGTGCAAGGCGAAGCCGACTTCGCGCAGAACGCTGGTTGGGAAGGTTTTAAGGTCAGTGAGGCTGGAGCCGATAAAGTGAGTGGGCTTCATTTGGAGGCGCTTTCCAAAGATTTCCAGATTTTTTCGACATGACAGACCTTCCTGTGGCTTTGTGTGTGGGATTATTTAGCCCACTACATACCAATTATGCCAGTACTGGCATAATCTCGCAATGGGGTTTTTGATAGGTCCTCGCAGGTACGCAGCAGTTCGGCAGGCAGCGTTCGCAGCCACTACCCTGACGTTCCCCCAGATTCCCCCACCAAACCCCATATGGGAAACAGAATCTTAAGCGTCATGCGGCAAAGTGGGGGGAGTTGACGAGCCGGCTTTGTGCGCTGGCAGCGGAGTAGTGACCTTTATGGGCAAGCGTTCCATGCCCGAAACCAGCGATCAGGCTGGCCCGCATCGCCCCGTCCTGCTGGACGAGGTGATCGCTGCCTTTGCGCCGCTGGCCGGCAAGCGCATTGTCGACGGCACGTTTGGGGCGGGCGGCTATTCGCGGGCCCTGCTCGAGGCAGGCGCCAGCGTCATTGCCATTGACCGCGACCCCAGCGTCGCCCCCTTTGCCGATGCCCTCAGCGCCGAATTCGGCGCCCGCTTCACCTTTGTGCCCGGCACCTTTTCTCAGCTCGATAGCCTTGCTGCAGCCCATGGCCCGATCGATGGCGTGGTGCTCGATATCGGCGTTTCCTCCATGCAGCTCGACCAGGCCGAGCGCGGCTTTTCCTTCATGCGCGACGGGCCGCTCGACATGCGCATGAGCGGCGCGGGCGAGAGCGCCGCCGATCTGGTCAATGGGCTCGAAACCGAGCAATTGGCCAATCTGCTCTATGCCTTTGGCGAAGAGCGCAAATCGCGCCGCATTGCCCAGTTCATCACCGCGGCGCGCGAGACGGCGCCGATCAAGAGCACGCTGGAGCTGGCGCGCATCATCGAAAAGGCCATTGGCCGCAAGCCGGGTGACGCCCATCCGGCGACGCGCTCCTTCCAGGCGCTGCGCATTGCCGTCAATGCCGAATTCGAGCAGCTGGTCGAGGCGCTGTTTGCCGCCGAGCGCCTGCTGGGCGAAGGCGGGCGGCTGGTGGTGGTCAGCTTTCATTCGCTGGAAGACCGCATCGTCAAACGGTTCTTCGACCCCGACAAGGGCGGGCCGGCGCAGTCGCGGCATCTGCCGCAGGTGGTGGGCGAGGCGCGGCGCTGGGTCGAGGTCGGCAAGGCGCGCAAGGCCGGCGAGGCCGAACTGGGCCGCAATCCGCGGGCGCGTTCGGCCATCCTGCGCGCGGCGACGCGTTCGGATGAAGCCGCAAGGCCGCTCAGCCTTGAGGGCCTCAGCGTGCCACAGGTGCGCGAGGCATGATCCGCAATCTCAACATCATCCTGATCTTTACCAGCGTGCTGATGCTGTCGGGCGTCTATGCGCTCAAATTCGCCATCGAGAATACGGCCAGCGAGCGCACCGAGCTGATCGCCCTGATCGACAGCCAGGAGGGCGACCTGTCGCTGCTCAAGGCCGACGAGGCGGTGCTCAGCCAGCCCGGCCATATCGATCCGATCGTCAAGCGGCATGCGCTGGCCCTCGATATCGCGCCGGTGCGCCAGGAGCAGTTCGGCGCGTTCGAAGACCTGCCCCTGCGGCCGGCCAAGCCCAATAGCGCGGCCATGGATTCCCTGTTCACCGCGCTCGAAGCCGGTGTCGATCCGATCGATGCCATTCTCGAACTGGAGGGCATTTACTGATGGCGATCACGGCCGACGGCCATGCACCCACTATTGCGCTCGATGGCGCCCGCAAGGTGCGGGGCAATCTCACCCAGGCCCGCATCCGCTGGATGATCCTGGCGCTGGTGCTGGGCTTTGGCCTCGTGGGCGCGCGCCTCGTGCAGCTCGGCCTGGTCGAGACCGATTCCACCATCGAGGGGCAGGCGCGCGATTTGATCACCGCGACGCGGCCGCCGATCCTAGATCGCAACGGGCTCGAAATGGCCGTCGATATCCGCGTGCCGTCGCTGTTTGCCGAACCGCGTCGCATCATCGATGTCGAGGAGGCGGTGAACAAGCTGCGCACGGTGCTGCCCGAGCTCAGCGAGAGCTGGCTGCGCGACCGGCTGACCGGCGACCAGGGCTTTGTCTGGGTGCAGCGCGAGCTCAGCCCGGCAATCCAGGATCGCGTGATGCGGCTGGGCATTCCCGGCATTGATTTCATCACCGAGTCCAAGCGCTTCTATCCCGGCATGAGCGAAGCCAGCCATATTCTGGGCTCGACCAATATCGACAATCAGGGCATTGCCGGCATCGAGCGGCATATGGATGGCGAGAATGTCGCTTTGCTGCAGGAGCTGGGCCTGGCGCGCGGCAATGCGCTGGCGCCGGTTGAGCTCAGCGTCGACATGCGGGTGCAGCATGTGATGCATGAGCAATTGCTCGATGCCATGCAGCGCTATTCGGCGATAGCGGCAGCCGGGGTGATGGTGGACGTGATGACCGGGGAGGTCATTGCGCTCTCCTCGGTGCCTGATTTCGACCCCAATGTGCCCGCCAGCGCCCTGGTTAAGGACAGCTTCAACCGCATTACGGCGGGCATTTTCGAGCCGGGCTCGATCTTCAAGACGGTGACCCTGGCCGGCGCGCTCGACAGCGGCGCGGTCAAGATCACCGACCAGTTCGATGCGCGCTTCGGCATCCGCTTCGGCCGCTTCACCATTGACGATTTCCATGGCAAGCACCGGATTCTGACGCTGCCGGAAGTCTATAAATACTCGTCCAATATCGGCACGATCCGCATCATGCAGGCCATGGGCAAGGACAATTTCCGCGCCTTTCTGAGCCGCATGGGCTTTGATGCGCGCGTGCCGTTCGAGCTGCCCGAAATGCGGCTGCCCACCGTGCCCAAGGACCTGTCCGAAGTTGGCGCTGCCACGGCCGCCTTCGGCCATGGCCTGTCGGTATCGCCGCTGCATATGGTCACCGCCTATGCGGCCTTCGTCAATGGCGGCAATTATATCGCGCCCACGCTCTACAAGCGCGACCTGGCCGAGGCCCAGGCACTCTATCGCCCGGTGATCCGGCCCGAGACCAGCGCGGAAATCCGCTATCTGATGCGGCTCAATGCCATCGGGACGGGCGGTTCGGGCGGGCAGATGAACAAGCTGGCCCTGGGCTTTCGCGTGGGCGGCAAGACCGGCACCGCCGAAAAGGTGGTCGATGGCCGCTATTCGTCCAGCAAGGTCACCAATTTCTTCGGCTCGGCTTTTCCACTTGATAACCCGCGCTATGCGATGATCATCATGGTGGACGAGCCCAAGGCCGAAAACGCGCAGTCGGGAACGACGGCCGGCTGGAATGCCGGCACGGTTACCGGCCGTATCGTGCAGCGTGTCGCCCCCATGCTGGGCATCGCCCCTGACTTCGCCGAGGTCCTCGATGAGAATCTCGTTCCGCCTGCCATCCGATAGATCGATCCAGAAGGGTTTGTCCCCGTGTCACTAAGCGTAACGCAACTGCTCGAAGGCTCCGGCGCCCGCCCCAAAAAGGGTCTCGGGGCGGTATTCGGCCTCAACTCGGACAGCCGGCGGATCGAGCCGGGGGATATTTTCTTCGCGCTGCCGGGCGCCAAGGTGCATGGCAACCAGTTCGTCGATGAGGCGGTGCGGCGCGGCGCCCTGGCGGTGATCAGCGATATCGCTCCCGCGGGCGATCCGGGGGTGCCGGTCATCATCGTCAAGGATGTGCGGGCCGCCTATGCCCGCGCCGCGGCGCGGGTCTATGAGCCGCAGCCGGAAATCACGGTGGCGGTCACCGGCACCAATGGCAAGACGTCGGTCGCCTCCTTCGTACGCCAGATCTGGACCCATGCCGGCGTGCCCGGCGCCAGCATCGGCACGCTGGGCGTCGAGACGGCAAGCCGGCTGATCGTGGGCAGCCATACCACGCCGGATTCGCGCACGCTGCACCAGTCGATGCGGGCGCTCAAGGCGCAGGGCATCGACCATGTGGCCATCGAGGCCTCCAGCCACGGGCTCGACCAGCGCCGGCTCGACGGCATGCATTTCGAGGCCGTGGCCTTCACCAATCTCAGCCGCGACCATCTCGACTATCACGCCGACATGGATGAATACCGCAATGCCAAGCTGCGGCTGTTCACCGACCTTCTGGTCGATAGCGGCCCGGCCGTGGTCAATGTCGACGACCCCGAATATGAGCCCTTCATGTTTGCCGCGCTGGGCGCGGGGGCAACGCTGCTGACCGTGGGTCGCGAAGGCGCCTATATCGAGGTGCTCTCGATCAAGCCGGAAGGCTATGGCCAGCGCGTCGAAGTGCGCCATGTCGGGGAAAAGCTGAGCTTTCACCTGCCCCTGACCGGCGAGTTCCAGGTCTCCAATGCGATTGTGGCGGCGGCGCTGGCCATGTCGACGGGCGTCGACAAGGCCGATGCCTTTCCCGCGCTCAGCGAGCTGGTGGGCGCCAAGGGGCGGCTCGAACTGGTGGCCGAGCATA
Organism: uncultured Devosia sp.; assembly: GCA_963975335.1. Lineage (GTDB taxonomy): Bacteria > Pseudomonadota > Alphaproteobacteria > Rhizobiales > Devosiaceae > Devosia. The sequence goes on from CAXBHD010000027.1 coordinate 7,953, forward strand.
ATGGCGCGGCGATCTTTGTGGATTATTCGCACAAGCCGGTGGCGCTGGAATCGGCGCTGGCCGCGCTGCGCCCCTATGCGACGGCCAAGCTGCGCGTGGTATTCGGCGCCGGTGGCGATCGCGATACCGGCAAGCGGCCCATGATGGGCGAGGTGGCCGCCCGCATGGCCGATGACGTCATCATCACCGATGACAATCCGCGCACCGAGGATCCGGCGGCGATCCGGGCGGCGATCATGGCCGAGGCCAAGGGCGCCAGGGAAATCGGCGATCGCCGCGAAGCCATTATCACCGCCATCAAATCGCTGAAAAAAGGTGATGTCCTGCTGATTGCCGGCAAGGGCCACGAGGATTACCAGATCATCGGGACCACCAAGCATCACTTCTCCGACCATGAGGTCGTGGCGGAGGCAATCAAGGGGCTCTAATGCCGGTACTGTTCACGCTCGACGAGGTTTTGGCCGCCACACAAGGCCAGGCCGAAGGACTGGCCGGAACAGCGATTGGTTCAATCTCCATCGATTCGCGCGAGCTGGGGCCCGATGCGCTGTATGTCGCCATCAAGGGCGACCGCTTCGACGGGCATGATTTCGTCGATTCTGCGCTCGACAATGGCGCGGTGGCCGCTTTGGTCAGCCGGGATGCGGGCGCCAAGCGCATCATGGTGCCCGATGCGCTGGAGGGTCTGCGCGATCTGGCCCGGGCGGCGCGGGCGCGCAGTCGGGCGCTGATCGTGGGCGTCACCGGCAGCGTGGGCAAGACCACGACCAAGGAGGCCATCCGCACAATATTCGAGGCGGCCGGGGAAACCCATGCCTCGATCAAGAGCTTCAACAATCACTGGGGCGTGCCGCTGATGCTGGCCCGCCTGCCGGCCAGCGCCCAGTTCGGTGTGTTCGAAATGGGCATGAGCGGTCCCGAGGAAATCCGGCCGCTGGCTCGGCTGGTCCGCCCCCATATTGCCGTCATCACCACCATTGCCGCCGCGCATCTGGAGGCCTTCGGCTCGCTCGACGGCATTGCCCGGGCCAAGGCGGAGATCTTTTCGGGCATCGAAGCGGGCGGCACGGCGGTGCTCAATGCCGACCACCCGCAGCTGGGCGTGCTGCTGGAGCAGGCGCGGGCCGAGGGCATCACCATCGTCACCTATGGCGAGGCGCGCGGCGCCGACTGGCAGATCCTGGCCGTCGAGACCGCCGCCGACAAGGTCTTTGCCACGATCGAGCATCTTGGCGCGCGCCATGCCCTGGTGCTCAACGTGCCCGGTCGCCACATGGTGGCCAATGCGACGGCGGCCCTGGCCGTGGCCCATCTGGCCGGGGTCGAGAGCGCCGTGGCGCTGCGGGCGCTGGCCGGCTTCGGGCTGCAGGCGGGCAGGGGGCAGCGCCGGCTGCTGGGCCCTGTGGAAAAGCCGCTGCTGCTGATCGACGAAAGCTATAATGCCAATACCGCCTCGATGCGTGCCGCGCTCGAGGTCTTTGCCGCGCAGCGGGCGCCCGATGGCCGCAAGGTCGCGGTGCTGGGCGACATGCTGGAACTGGGGCCGCAATCGCCCGAGCTGCATGCCAGCCTCAAGGATGCGGTGGTGGAGTCGGGGGCCGAGCGGGTCTATCTGGTGGGGCCGGCCATGACCGCCCTGGCATCGGCCCTGGGCCGCGAGCGGGTGCGCGCCCATACAAAAACTGCCGCCGAGATGGCGCCTATCCTGCGCAATGACCTTGCCTATGGGGATGCAGTTATGGTCAAAGGGTCCAACGGCGTGGGGCTGTCGAGTATCGTCGTGCAAATCGCCAAGCAGTTCGAAAGAACCTGATCCCCGCCAACCAGGACCCTGCCCTTCATGTTGTATTTTCTCGGCCAGCTGGGTGACGCTCTCACGGCCTTCAACGTTTTCCGCTACATCACCTTCCGCACTGCCGGGGCGGTGATCACGGCGATGTTCTTCGTGTTCATGTTCGGGCCGGGCATGATCGCCCTGCTGCGCCTCAAGCAGGGCACGGGCCAGCCGATCCGTGAAGACGGCCCGGCCGGTCACCTGCTGACCAAGAAGGGCACGCCCACAATGGGCGGGCTGATGATCCTGTCGGGCGCGGTGATTTCGACGCTGCTCTGGGCCAATCTGAGCAATGGCTATGTCTGGGTCGTGCTGTTCGTGACGCTGGGCTTTGGCGCGATCGGCTTTTACGACGACTATCTCAAGGTCAAGCGCATGAGCCACAAGGGCTTTGGCGGGCGGCAGCGCCTGCTGATCGAAGCTCTGATCGCCGCCATTGCCGCCTTTGCCATTTCCCAGCTCAATGCCGGGGTCTACAGCAATGCGCTGCTCTTCCCCTTCGTCAAGGATCTGGCCTTCAATATGGGCTATTTCTACGTGCTGTTCGGCGGCTTCGTCGTCGTGGCCGCGGGCAATTCGGTGAACCTGACCGATGGGCTCGATGGCCTCGCCATCGTGCCGGTCATGGTGGCGGCCGCCTGTTTCGCGCTCATCGCCTATCTGGTGGGTAGCGTCAATTTCTCGGACTATCTGCTGCTCAATTATGTGCCCGGCACCGGCGAGCTGTCGGTGGTCTGCGGCGCGCTGATCGGGGCGGGGCTGGGCTTTTTGTGGTTCAATGCGCCACCGGCGCAGATTTTCATGGGCGATACCGGTTCGCTCGCCCTGGGCGGCGCGCTGGGCACCATTGCCGTCGCCACCAAGCATGAAATCGTGCTGGCCATCATTGGCGGCCTCTTCGTGCTCGAGACGGTGTCGGTGATCGTGCAGGTGGCGTCCTTCAAGCTCACCGGCAAGCGGGTGTTCCGCATGGCGCCGATCCACCACCATTTCGAGCATCTCGGCTGGACCGAGAGCCAGGTGGTGATCCGGTTCTGGATCATCAGCTTCGTGCTGGCGCTGATCGGGCTCAGCACGCTCAAGCTGCGCTAGAGCGCTTTCAGAAAGAGTGGCCCCACTTTTTCGCTTCGAAAGCGCGACCATACAAAGACTTAGAGCTGTTTCGCCGTTTCAAAGAAACGGTGAAATGCTCTAGAGATATCAAGATATCAAGAGACCAAGAAGCCGCCGGAGGACGACCCCGGCGGCTTTCTGCTGTCAGATGGCCGGTGGCTTGGCAAAGCCCTTGACCAGGATCGGGCCGGTCGGCCGTCCGGTGGGCGAGCCGGGGGCCGGTTCGATGGTAATCTCGTAGAGCTGGCCGGCCTGGGGCGGCGGCAGGTCGGGGCCGGCCAGGGTCATGGCGCCACGATCGGTCAGGGTGCCCAGCGATACCGGGCCGGTCTGCGCATCGGGCAGGGTCCAGACCTGCAGCACCTGGCCTGCGGGCACGTCGAAATTTTCCAGCGGCAGCAGGCGCACCGTGTCATCGGCATAGGCCTCGACAATGGCGCCGGGGCCGGCATCGCTCTCATTGAGCAGCACCGCCACCATGACCGGCTGGGGCGCGGTGTTCATGCCGGCGCCGGTGAAATAGCCCAGGCCCAAAGCCACCGCGACGCTGGCGGCCATCAGGCCCCGCCAGGCGGGCTGGGGCAGGCGGCGGCGCGCCATCGGGATCACTGTGCCGCTCGCGGCCGGGGCAGCCGCGGCGATGTCGCGCTCGATGGCCTGCCACAGAGCCGGGCTGGCCGGTTGCGGAAGGGCGGTATCGTCGAGCGCCTGCAGCTGCTGCTGGACCCGGCTGACCGCGGCGGCCAAGGCGGGGTCCTCTGCCAGGCGCGCCTCGAAGGCCAGCCGCTCGGGCCCGTCAAGCAGGCCCAGCACATAATCGCCGATTTCCGCCAGCTGATCGGGGGTCATGACAGGCACTCCTGCAGGGCGATGGTGCCGCGGCGGATCCAGGCTTTGACCGTGCCCAGCGGCGCATTCATCGTCGCGGCAGCCTCGCCATGGCTGAGCCCGGTCACGTAACAGAGGAGGATGGCGCGGCGCCGCGGCTCATCGAGCAGGCCCAGGCAATGCTTGAGCGCGTCCCGATCGGAGAGGCTCTGGAACGCGGCCATGGCGTCGCCGAGCCGGTCGCCCATATCGGCCAGCACGTCACTGTCGTGGTATTCCATGCGGGCCCCGTCGCGCAGCAGGTTGAGCGCCCGGTTCCTTGCAATGGTGGTGAGCCAGGCCCGGCCATGGCCGCGGGCCGGGTCGAACTGGCCGGCGCGGCGCCAGGCGATGACGAAGGTTTCCTGCACCACCTCTTCAGCGAGGTCGCGGCGGCGGACAATGCGCAGGGCGACCCCGATCAGGCGGGCGGATTCAGCCGCGAACAGCTCCGCCAGCGCGGGTTTGTCGCCCTGGGCAATCCGGATCAGCAGGGCATTGGCATCTGAACTATCGGGCATGAAACGCAACATGGGGGAATTCGCCTTCCATGTCGATTACACGCCGGCAGGGCAAATGGATGCAGCGCGAGATTTATTTCGCGCGGCTGCATCCAGAGCCGTCTCCCCGTGGGTAAGCCCCCTGTAACCGGCGCATCGCGCGCTGCCCCAACAAGGAGACCTTTCATGTCTGCACTGACCCAGACTGCCCTGCGTACCCTGCTTGCCAGCACCGCTTTGGTGGCGACCGCCGCCGCTGTTCATGCCGCCCCCGCCATCGGCCTGGTTGGCGGCACGACGCTTGTCATGTTCGACACCGAGACCCGCGCCGTCAGCGGCACGATGGACGTCACCGGCGTCGACGGCCTCGCCGGCATCGATGTGCGCCCGGCCGACCAGATGCTCTATGGCGTGACCCTGACCGGCGACGTGGTCACCATCGATACGGCCAGCGGCGCCGCCACGGTCAAATCCACTCTGTCGGAAATGCTGCCCAGCTTCGAGGGCGCCATTGTCGACTTCAATCCGATGGCCGATCGCCTGCGCCTGATGGCCACCGATGGCACCAATCATCGCGTCAATGTTGACGATGGCATGGTCACGGTCGATGGCTCGCTGGCCTTTGAAGATGCCGACATGCATGCCGGCGAGACCCCGGCCATTGTTGCGGCCGCCTATATCAATTCGATCGGCAAGCCCGAAGCCACGGCCATGTACGATATCGACGCCACCATTGCCGGGCTGATCCAGCAGACTGCCCCCAATGACGGCACGCTGGCGGCCATCGGCAAGCTCGGCGTCGAGGGCGACCGCTATGCCTTCGATATCGCCGCCACCGAAGACCTGACCAATACCGCCTATCTGGTGGTCGACAATGTGCTGCACACGGTTGATCTCGAAAGCGGCGCGGCCACCGCGCTGGGGGCCATCGAGGGCGTCGACGGCATGATCAGCGACATCGCCATTCTGCCATAGGCCTTTGCCCGGTTTCAGCATGGCGCGCGGATCTCGGATCCGCGCGCTTTTTCGTTCACGATTTGCAAAACGCAAGGCCGGTTGGCAAATCGGTAACCATCGGCCTGCTACAATTTGAGCCAGTTTGTACCGAGTAGTCTGGCTGTCCCATGATGTTTTCCCGTGCCGAAAAAACGCCGATGGCGGAGTGGTGGTGGTCGATTGACCGGGAATTGCTGGGGGCACTGGTGCTGCTGCTGACCTGCGGCATGGTGCTGAGCTTTGCCGCCAGCCCGCCGGTGGCCGAACGCATCGGCCTTTCCGAATGGTTTTTCGTCATCCGCCACGCGGTATTCTGCGCCGTGGCGCTGCCGGTCATGCTGGCCACCTCGCTGCTCAACCATCGCCAGGCCCGCATCGCGGCGCTGGTGACGCTGGTGATCAGCGTGGTGCTGCTCTGGGCGACGCTGCGCTTCGGCACCGAGGTCAAGGGCGCGCGGCGCTGGATCTCCTTTGCCGGGCAGTCGATCCAGCCCTCCGAATTCGTCAAGCCGGCCTTTGCCGTGCTTAGCGCCTGGCTGTTCTCGGAATCGATGATCCGGCGCAATGTGCCGGGCAAGATTCTGGCCACGGCGATCATGCTGATCATTGTCGCCGGCCTGCTGCTGCAGCCCGATATCGGCCAGACCGCGCTGGTGCTGGGCACCTGGGCGGTGCTGCTGTTCATCAGCGGCATTTCCTGGTTCGTGATCTTTGGCCTGGCCGGTGGGGCCGGGGCGCTGCTGTTTGGCGCCTATATGTTCTTCCCGCATTTTTCCCGCCGTATCGATACTTTCCTCAACCCCGATGGCGGCGGCAATACCTACCAGATCGACCGGGCGCTGCAGTCGCTGCTCGAGGGCGGCTGGCTCGGAAGGGGCCCGGGTGAATCGATTGCCAAAAAGCTCATCCCCGATGCCCATTCGGACTATGTGTTCTCCGCCGCGGCAGGCGAGTTCGGCATCCTGTTCTGCCTGGTGCTGGTGAGCCTTATCGCCTTTATCGTCATTCGCGCCATGCTGGCGGCGCAGCGGCAATCGAGCCTGTTTGCCCGCCTGGCCGCCTCCACATTGGCCACCCAGTTTGCCATGCAGTCAGGCATCAATCTGGCGGTGAACCTCAACCTCATCCCCCCCAAGGGCATGACGCTGCCCTTTGTCAGCTATGGCGGCACCTCGATGATTGCCGTGGCCTTCGGCATGGGCCTGATGCTGGCCTTTACCCGCATCAAGCCCGAGGAACGCATGACCACCGGCCTGCCCAGTTTCCGGAGCGCCGTGGCTCCACTGGCGCCTGCCGAATGAAGCGCTTCACCTTGATGGCCGGTGGTACCGGTGGGCATCTGTTTCCCGCCATGGCCCTGGCGCAGGAATTGCAGCGGCGTGGCCATGTGGTCGAGCTGATGACCGATCACCGGGTGGACTCCTATGGCGCCGATTTCCCGGCCCAGGCGATCCATGTCGTGCCCTCGGCGACGCCCTCGCTGCGCAATCCGCTCAAGTTCATCGCCGGTGGTCTCACCATTCTGCGCGGCATTGCCGTGGCCTGGCGCATCCTGGGCAAGAACCGGCCCGATTGCGTCATCGGCTTTGGCGGCTATCCGACCTTTCCGCCCTTCATCGCGGCAAGCCTTTTGGGCATTCCCGGCGTGCTGCACGAGCAGAATGCGGTAATGGGCCGGGCCAACCGCGCCCTGGTACGGTTTGCCGACATGCTGGCGCTGAGCTTTGCGCGCACCAAATTTGCCGATGCTACGGGGCCCGAGCAGGTGCTGACCGGCAATCCGGTGCGCGACCGGGTGCGGGCGGTGGCCGGGGAACCCTATCCCGCGCTCGCCCCGGACGGACAGATCCGCCTGGTGGTGTTTGGCGGCAGCCAGGGCGCCAGGGCCATATCCGATATCGTGCCGGCGGCGATTGCCGGCCTGCCCGACGGGCTGCAGCGGCGCCTGCTGGTGGTGCAGCAGTGCCGCGCCGACGATCTCGACCGGGTGGCCGAAGTCTATCGCCAGGCCCGGATCAATGTCGAACTGGCGACGTTTTTCACCGACCTGCCCGAGCGCATGGCGCGCAGCCATCTGGTGATCGGGCGCTCGGGCGCCTCCACCATTGCCGAGCTCACCGTTCTGGGCCGGCCGGCCCTGCTGGTGCCGCTGCCCGGCGCCATCGATGCCGACCAGAAGCACAATGCCCTGGTCATGGCAGCAGCGGGGGCCGGCTGGGTGCTCGAACAGGCCACGCTGTCGCCGCAATCGCTTGGCACTGCGCTCACGCAGCTGTTATCGGAACCGGCAAAACTCAGTGCCGCCGCCGCCGCTGCCCGCTCCCTGGGCCAGCCGCGCGCCGTCGAAAAGCTGGCCGACCTCGCCGAAATGCTCTCGGGCAAGAACATACTGGAACCAATGCCATGAAAATGCCCCGCAATATCGGCCCCGTCCATTTCATCGGGATTGGCGGCATCGGCATGAGCGGCATTGCCGAAATCCTGCACAATCAGGGCTATACGGTGCAGGGCTCGGATGCGGCAGTGAATCCCAATGTGCAGCGCCTGCGCGACATGGGCATAACCGTGTCGATCGGCCAGAGCGGCGACAATCTAGGCGCGGCCGAAGTGGTCGTGGTCTCCTCGGCCATCAAGCGCGACAATCCCGAACTGGTGGCGGCGCGGGCGCGCCAGCTGCCCATCGTGCGCCGGGCGGAAATGCTGGCCGAAATCATGCGCTTCAAGACCGCCATCGCCATTGGCGGCACGCATGGCAAGACCACCACGACCACGCTCGTGGCGACGTTGCTGGACGCCGGCAATCTCGACCCCACCGTGATCAATGGCGGCATCATCAATGCCTATGGCACCAATGCCCGGCTGGGCGGCGGCGAATGGATGGTGGTGGAGGCCGACGAAAGCGACGGCACTTTCGTCAAGCTGCCGGCCGATGTGGCGGTGGTCACCAATATCGATCCCGAGCATCTCGACCACTATGGCGACTTCGAGGGGGTCAAGAAGGCCTTCCACCAGTTCGTCGAGAATGTGCCCTTCTATGGCTTTGCCGTGATGTGCCTGGACCATCCCGAAGTGCAGGCGCTGGTGGGCGAGATCAAGGATCGCCGCGTCATCACCTATGGGCAGAACCCGCAGGCCGATGTGCGCCTGGTCGATCTCGAAACCGTGGATGGCGTCAGCCATTTTGCCGTCGAAATCCGCGACCGTATCCGCATGACGCAGCTGCGCATCGATGGGCTGCAGCTGCCCATGCCGGGCGTGCATAATGCGCTCAATGCCACTGCGGCCATTGCCGTGGCCGATCAGCTGCATGTGCCGGCCGAGGCCATCCGCAAGGGGCTCAAGGGCTTTACCGGGGTCAAGCGGCGCTTCACCCGCACCGGCGTGGTCGGTGGCATCACCATTATCGACGATTATGGCCATCACCCGGTGGAAATCGCCGCGGCGCTCAAGGCGGCGCGCCAATCCACCCGCCGCGACGTCATCGCCGTGGTGCAGCCGCATCGCTATACCCGCCTGCGCGACCTGTTCGACGATTTCTCGGCCTGTTTCAACGATGCCGATACGGTCATCGTCGCCCCGGTCTATGCGGCCGGCGAGCAGCCGATCCCCGGCATTACCCATGAGGAACTGGTCGCCGCCATCCTGTCGCGCGGCCATCGCGATGCGCGGGTGGTCGACCGGGCCGAGGCACTGGCGCCGCTTCTGGCCAGCCGTGCCGCCGATGGCGACTATGTCGTGTGCCTGGGCGCGGGCAATATTACCCAATGGGCCGCGACCCTGCCGGGTGAGCTGGGCGCCCTGCTGGGCGAGGAGGTCGCGTGAGCTATCCCGATCTCATCCCGCTGCTGCAGCCCTGGATTGCCGAGGTCCGCGGCCGGCTGATCCCCAACCAGTTGCTCAGCGAAGTGACCTGGTTCCGCGTGGGCGGGCCGGCGCAGCTATTCTTCACCCCGGCCGATGAAGACGATCTGGCTTTCTTCCTCAAGCACCTGCCGGCCGAGATCCGCGTCACCGTGATCGGGCTGGGCAGCAACCTGCTGATCCGCGATGGCGGGCTCGATGGCGTGGTCATCCGCCTCTCCGGCAAGGCCTTCGGGCAGATCGAGGTGCTGGACGACCACAAAATCCGCGTCGGCGCCTCGCTGCCCGACGTCAAGGTGGCCACGGCGGCAGCCGAGGCGGGCATTGACGGGCTGACCTTCTATCGCGGCATTCCCGGCGGCATTGGCGGCGCGCTCTATATGAATGCCGGCTGCTATGGCACCGAGACGCGCGACCGCATGGTCGAGCTGCGGGCGGTGACAAGGCAGGGCGAGATCGTCACGCTCAGCAATGCCGAGATGGGCTACCACTATCGCAAGTCGAACGGACCGCGCGGCGCGGTCTTCGTCTCGGCGGTCTATCAGGGCTTTGGCGGCGACCGCGAGGAGATCCTCGGGCGGATGCGCGAGATCACCGAAAAGCGCGAAGCCAGCCAGCCCACCAAGGCCAAGACCGGCGGCTCGACCTTCAAGAATCCCGACGGCCATTCGAGCTGGAAGCTGATCGACGCGGCCGGGGGCAGGGGCCTTCAGGTCGGGGGCGCGCAGATGAGCGAGCTGCATGCCAATTTCCTGCTCAATATCGACAATGCCACGGCCCATGACATCGAAACGCTGGGCGAGACGGTGCGCCACAAGGTGCGCGCCCATTCGGGCATTGCGCTGCAATGGGAAATCCGTCGCATGGGCCATTTCCTGGCTGGCCAGGAAGTCCGCGAATTTCTGGACGGCGACGTCTTTACAGGGGCGGTTTAGGCATGAGCAAGCATGTTGCCGTCCTGATGGGCGGCTGGTCCAATGAACGCCCGGTCTCGCTGAGCTCGGGTCGCGAATGCGCCGCCGCCCTGCGCCGGGCCGGCTATGACGTCACCGAGGTCGATGTCGGCCGCGACATTGCCAATGTGCTGACCGCGCTCAAGCCCGATGTGGCCTTCAATGCACTGCATGGCCCGTTTGGCGAAAGCGGCATGATGCAGGGCGTGCTCGAACTGCTGTCCATTCCCTATACCCATTCGGGCGTGCTGGCCTCGGCGCTGGCCATGGACAAGCACCAGGCCAAGATCGTGATGAAGGCGGCCGGCGTGCCGGTCACCGATCACGTCATCGTGTCCCGGGGCGATGCCGGCCGCGCCCATGTCATGGCGCCGCCCTATGTGATCAAGCCGATTGCCGACGGCTCGAGCTTTGGCGTCTTCATCGTCAAGTCCGATACCAGCCATCCGCCGCAGGAAATCCTGCGCGAAGACTGGAATTCGGGCGAGGATGTGATGGTGGAGCGCTACATTCCGGGGCGCGAGCTGACCTGCGCGGTCATGGGCGATGTGGCGCTGGGGGTGACCGAGATCGTCATCGAGCAGGGCTTCTACAATTATGAAGCCAAATATGCCAAAGGCGGATCAACACACATTATTCCGGCCCCGCTGAAACCGAAAGTTTACGACAAGGTGCAAAAGTTGAGCCTTGCCGCCCATGCGGCGCTTGGCTGCCGCGGCGTGACGCGCTGCGACTTCCGCTACAATGACGCGGCAGGCGAGGATGGCGAACTGGTTTGTCTCGAAATCAATACCCAGCCGGGCATGACCGAGACATCCCTCGTGCCCGAGCAGGCCTTGCATGCCGGACACTCGTTTGAAGAACTGGTCGCCTGGATGGTGGAGGACGCGAGTTGCAACAGGTAAAAAGCGAGACCTTTCTCGCTGGCGCGCGGATGGTCCATCCCCGTGCATTGCCCGTTCCCGCGCGCTCTTCCCACCGCAAGCTTGCCAATAATGTCGGCCGCGCCTGGGTGCTGCACCGCACCCTGATGAAGCGCGGCCTGCTGATTGCCGCCCTGTTGGCCGGCGTCACCTCTCTCTATCAGCTGCGCGAACCGATCGCGGTGGGTGCGCTCTCGCTGGCCGAGCTGGCGCAGGGACGCTTTGCCGATGCGGGCCTGGCCATTGGCGAGATCGCCATTACCGGCCAGACCCTGACCAGCGAACAGGCCATCTTTGATGCTCTGGGTGTCGAGCCCCATACTTCCACGGTCAGCTTCGATGTCGAGGCGGCGCGCCAGCGCATTGCGGCCCTGCCCTCGGTGGCCAGTGTCAGCGTGCGCAAGAATTTCCCCGGCGACGTCACCGTCACCATCCTCGAAAAGCAGCCGGTGGCGCGCTGGCGGATCGACGGCATTACCTTTGTGGTCGATGCCAGCGGCGAGCAGATCGGCGAGGACAAGGGCGCCTATGGCGATCTGCCGCTGGTGGTGGGCGATGGCGCCAATGACGATGCCATGGTGATGATCCGCGCGCTCGACCAGTATCCCGCGCTCAAGGATGGCATGGTGGCCCTGTCGCGCATTGCCGACCGCCGCTGGGATCTCATCTATGATACGGGCCTGCGCGTGCAGCTGCCCGAACTGGGCGTGGCCGGGGCGCTGCGCCATCTCGACGCCTATCAAACCGACTATCAATTGCTCGACCGCGACCTCACCGTCATCGACCTGCGCGTGGCGGGTCTGGTCGCGGTGCGCCCGACCAAGACCGAAGAGGATCTGGCCAGGGATGAGGAAGAGCGCCTGGCCGCCATTGCCGAGCGGGCGCGCTCGCCCGAGCCCTATCCTTTGCCGCCGCGCAACCTGCCATCCGAAACGCTGTCCCAGCCCCCTTCCACTCCTGAGCCGACCCCAGTCCAATGATGACCGATGCCATGACCTCCCGGCTGCGCCCCGTGCAACCCGGCAAGACTTCGCTGGTGGCGGTGCTCGATATCGGCTCCACCAAGATCTGCTGCGTCATCGCCCGGCTGATGCCGCGGGCCGAGGGCAAGGCCCTCAAGGGCCGCACGCATCAGGCCCAGGTGATCGGCTTCGGCTATGGCCCCTCGGCGGGGGTCAAGAGCGGCGTGGTCACCGATATCGAAAAGGCCGAGCAGTCGATCCGTGCCGTGGTCGGCATGGCCGAGCGATCGGCCGGGCTGACGCTGGAATCGGTCATCGTCAATGTCACCGCCGGAAGGCTGGGCTCGGAGACCTTCTCGGCCGCGGTATCGCTGGATGGCCAGGAAGTCGAGGAAGCCGATATCCGGCGCGTGCTGCGCGCGGTCAATGACCGCTCGGTGCGGCCGGAGCGCTCGATCATCCATGCGTTGCCGATCGGTTACGCGATTGACGGGCAGAAGGGCATTCGCGATCCCAAGGGCATGGTGGGCGACAAGCTGGGCGTGGATGTTGCCGTGGTCAGCTCGGAAACGCTGGCCATGCGCAATCTCGAACTGGTGCTGCATCGCTGCCACCTGCAGATCGAGGCGCTGATCGCCACGCCCTATGCCTCGGGCCTGGC
>CAXBHD010000028.1:0-20461 GCA_963975335.1 uncultured Devosia sp.
CAGATTGGTCGCGGTATCGCTGCCCATCAGCGGCACGAAGCGCTCGATCTCGCCATGGCTCATCGCCTGCCAATTGTCGCCATGTGCCTCGAACAGGTCGATCAGCGCATAGGGCGCCGGATAATGCGCCTTCCGCGCCTTCTTGGCCGCCTCGGCCCGCATCTTGCCGGCGACATAGCCGCGCAGCGGCCCCATCGCCATGACCTTCTTGATAAAGCCCGCTTCACTCGACTTGCGGCCCTGCAACACCGCCTTGCGCGCTTCCCAGCGCAGATTGTCGCGATGGCGCACCAGCTTGTCGACGAGGTTGAGCCCCCGCGCGGCGCCGGCCTTGAGCATGCGCCCGGTCAGCATCAGCCCCATGGCATCGACCGGCCCGGCCTGGCGGATCGAGCGGCCCGTGCCGCCAAAGCCGGGAAAGATCCCCAGATTGACTTCGGGAAAGCCGATCCGTGTCTTGTCATTATTGACCGCCACGCGATAGTGGCAGGCCAGCGCCAGCTCGAGCCCGCCGCCCAGGCAGAAGCCGTGAATACCGGCCACCATGGGGATCTGCAGCGCCTCGATCCGGCTCAGCAGCGCATGGGTGCGCTGCAGCGCCCCCGGCAGCACCGAGAAATCGCTCATCGCGTCGAATTCGCTGATATCGGCCCCGGCAATAAAGCCGCTTTCCTTGCCGCTGAGCAGGATCACGCCCACCAATTCGCCGCTCTTGGTCAGTTCCTCGAACCGGCCCACCAGCGCCTCGAGCTCCTCGATGGCCAGCCGGCTCAGCGTATTGACCGGGGAATTGGGCGTGTCCACGGTCAGCCAGCCCAGCTTTTCCACGTCGATCTCAAAGCGCCAATTCGTCGTCTGCGGCATCTGCGGCTGGATCATTATGTCTCCTCGAAGCCTTCGGCTTTTCGCTAATCGTCGACCATCTCCGGACGGCCTCCCTCCCCCTTGTGGGGAGGGATCGAGGGTGGGGGTTGAGCCCATGCGCCGCTCCGGCGGATAGACCCCCCACCCTTGGTCCCTCCCCACAAGGGGGAGGGAGACGCAGGCTGAGCCTGCAACATTCAAATCGACCCGTGAGCTCGACCCGCGGGCTTGCCGGGCTATTCCGCTGCGGCTTTGTGCTTTTCCATTGCCAGTTCATCGGGCGCAAAATCATCGACCTTGACCACGCGGTCGGTCGCCTCGTCGGCGGCCCGCATGATGCCGGCCTCATTGCCGGTCAGCACGCCTGCAGCCACCGCATCGTCAATGGCGTCGCGATCAAGCCGCCGCTCGATCACGCCCTTGCGCGATGCCTTGATGAAGCGGCTTTCGATCTCCTCGGCCTCGGTCACCTTGATCAGCGCATCCTCGAGCACGCCGGTAATGTCCTGCGGGTCCATTGTCACATAGGCGCCGGTGGTCAGCCGGTCGCGGAAGGCGCCCGGCTGCAGCACGGCCTTGGCCAGGCGGTAATTGATCCTGTCGCTCGCCCGCCGCGCATGCCGCCCCAGCGGAAAGCACAGCACCCGCATGGCCACGGCAAAGGCCCGGTTGGGGAAATTGGCAAAGACGGCGTCGAAATGGGCTTCGATGGAGGCCACCCGGTCCGCCATGATGGCCTCGACCACGTCGCGATCCTCGGCCAGCTGCCCCTCATCCTCGAAGCGCCGCAGCGTGGCCGACATCAGATAGAGGTCGCTCAGAATATCGGCCATGCGGCCACTTATCTTCTGCTTGCGCTTGAGCGCCCCGCCCAGCACCACCGTGGTCCAGTCCGCCGTCAGCGCAAAGGCCTGGCTATAGCGGTGCAGGCGCCGATACCAATGGGCCATCTTGCCCTGATTGGGCGTGCTGGCAAAGGCGCCATTGCTCAGCCCGTGCAGGAAGCTGGCCACGATATTGCGCAGCATGAACTTGGCATGGCCGCCAAAGGCCAGGTCGAACTGGGTGAGCCCCGCCTTGCGGTCCGGATTCTTGGCGGCCTGCACTTCCCTCAGCAGATAGGGATGCGCCCGCAGCACGCCCTGGGCAAAGGTCATCAGCGTGCGGGTGAGGATATTGGCCCCTTCCACTGTGATGGCCACCGGCAGCGCCATATAGGCGCCGAACAGGTAATTGGTCGGCCCGTCCTGGATGGCGCGGCCGCCATGGATGTCGAAGGCATCGTCCATGCTGTCGCGCATGGCCTCGGTCGTGGTATATTTGAGCAGGCCCGCAATGACGGCGGGGCGCTGCCCCTCATCGACCATCGAGGCGGTCAGCCGCCGCCCGGCCTCGAATGTATAGGCGCGCTTGACCATTTCGCCCAAGGGCTCGGCCACCCCTTCCATCAGCCCCACCGGAATGCCGAACTGGCGCCGCACCCGTGCATAGGCCGAGGTCGTGCGCAGCGTCTGCTTGATCGAGATCGAGCCGATGGCCGGCAGCGAAATGGCCCGCCCGGTGGAGAGGCATTCCATCAGCATGCGCCAGCCCTGCCCGGCATAATCCGTGCCCCCGATCAGATAGTCCATCGGCACGAAGACATTGGTGCCGCGCACCGGCCCGTTCATGAAGGCCTGGCGCGAGGGGAAGTGGCGACGGCCGATATCCATGCCGGGATGGTCATGCGGCACCAAGGCCAGCGTAATGCCGATATCGGTGCCGCGGCCAAGCAGGTTTTCCGGATCCTTGAGCAGGAAGGCCAGGCCCACCAGCGTCGCGATCGGCGCCAGGGTAATGTAGCGCTTGTCAAAGCTCAGCGTGACGCCCAGCACTTCCTGGCCCTGCCACATGCCCTTGCTGACAATGCCGATATCGCGCATGCCCCCGGCATCCGAGCCCGAATGCACCCCGGTCAGGGCAAAGCAGGGCACGTCGAGCCCGCGCGCCAGCCGGCCGAGATACTTTTCCTTCTGCTCATGCGTGCCGTATTTTTCCAGCAGCTCGCCCGGCCCGAGCGAATTGGGCACCATCACGGTAATGCCCGCCGCCACCGACCGGCTCGAGATCTTGGAGACGATCATCGACTGCGCCTGGGCCGAAAAGCCCAAGCCCCCATGCTCCTTGGCAATCAGCATGCCCAGGAAGCCTTCGTCCTTGAGATATTGCCAGAGCTGGGGGCTGAGATCGGCGCGATTGTTGCGGATATCCCAGTCGTCGATCATCCGGCAGGCGGTTTCGGTCTGGTTGTCCAGAAACGCCTGCTCTTCGGCCGTAAGGGTCAGCGGGCGAATGTCGGTCAGCTTGCGCCAGTCGGGGCGACCGGAAAACAGCTCGGCATCCCAGCCCACCGTGCCGGCATCGAGCGCCTCCTGTTCGGTGCGGCTCACCTTGGGCAGGATGGCCTTGACCGCCTTGAAGATCGGGGTGGTCAGCACCGGCAGCCGGATCGCCGCCACGCTCAGCGCCAGCAGGATCAGTCCGGGCAGCATGGCCAGGATAAGGGCAGGATCGAACCCGCCGCCAAGCGCAAGCCGGCCGATAAGGCCGATCAGGAGCACCGCCACGCCCCATTGCCAGAGCGGGCTTTCCCGCAGGGCCAATATGGCAAAGGCGACAAGGCTGATCACGATAAGCAGGTAAATCACGGCATGGCCTCCAAGCTGCCGCTCACGCCGGTGGCGGAGCAACTCGATCCCCTAACGTCAGACCATGTGCCGAATCGCTCGGCTTGGTCATTGGGCCTGCCGCGCCGAGATCATAGCGCGCCCGCCCCCTATTGTTGAGTTCAGTTTAGCAAGCTTGACGTATACGTCAACTAGAAGCCGATAACGTCGCCCACTTGGCCAGCTGGGCAGCCAGGCGTCCACCACCACCGCCTTTTTCTGCAGAACTCCCGGCACCTATTTGACGCTAACGTAAACCCATGGAATATTCTTCCTATCAAGGGCAGCAAGCCCATGCCGAGTATCGGCCCCGGAGGAACCATGGCAGCCAACACAACTCCCGCCCATCCGCGCCCTTGGATCGCCAGCTATCCCGACGGGGTGGCCTGGAATGTCGAACTCGACATCCGCCCGGTGCATGAGCAGGTCCTGGCCGCCTGCGCCAAAAATCCCTCGGCCACCGCGCTCGACTTTCTGGGCGGCACCACCAGCTTTGGCGAGCTGGCCAGCAAGATCACTGCCTTTGCCGGCGCCCTGCAGCGCCAGTTCGGCGTCACCAAGGGCACGCGCGTCGCGCTGATGCTGCCCAATACGCCCTTCTATCCCATCGCCTATTATGCCGTGCTGCGCGCCGGCGGCACCGTGGTCAACTGCAACCCGCTCTATACCGTGCACGAACTCGGCCACATCACCGCCAATGCCGGCGCCGATGTCATGGTGACGCTCGATCTGCAGCAGATCTTCGAAAAGGCCGAAAAGCTGGTTCAGGCCGGCCATGTCCAGTCGCTGGTGGTCTGCCACTTCCCCGATGCCCTGCCTTTGGTCAAAAAGCTGCTCTTCTCTTTGGTCAAGCGCAAGGATCTGGCCAAGCTCAAGACCTCCCCCATTGCTGACCGCATCAGCCATTTCCACACCATGGTCGCCCGCGCCGAGCCGCCCACGCCGGTCGTCATCGATGCCCAAACCGACATTGCCGTCCAGCAATATACCGGCGGCACCACCGGCATTCCCAAGGGCGCGCTGCTGACCCATGCCAATATCGCGGCCAATATGAGCCAGATCGACAAATGGGGCGATGGCCTCTTCTACCCGCCTTCCAAGGTCGTGGCGGTGCTGCCCTTCTTTCATATCTTCGCCATGACGGTCTGCATGAACGTGCCGCTCTGCAACGGCACGCCGGTGATCATGCTGCCGCGCTTCGAGCTCAAGTCCCTGCTCAACCTGTTCACCCGCACCCGCGCCAATGTGCTGCCCGCCGTGCCCACTTTGCTCAGCGCCATTGCCCGCGCTGACAGCACCACGCGCGCGCAGCTTGCCAGCCTTCAAGTGGCCATTTCCGGCGGCGCCGCCCTGCCCAATGAGGTCCGCAAGGCCGTGGCGGAGAAGTCATCGGCCATCCTCGCCGAAGGCTATGGCCTCACCGAGGCCTCCCCGGTCGTCTGCTGCGCCGCCCTGCGCAAGCCGGGCAAGCCCATGTCGATCGGCCTGCCTTTGCCCGGCACCGATATCCGCTTCGTCAATCTCGAATCCGGCGAGCCCGTCGGCATCGGCGAGGATGGCGAACTCCAGGTCAAGGGCGCCCAGGTCATGGCCGGCTATTACAACGACCCCGACGCCACGCGGGACGCCTTCATGGATGGCTGGCTGCGCACCGGCGATGTCGGCCACATGGACGAGGACGGCTATGTCTTCCTGGTCGATCGCATCAAGGATCTGATCATCTGCTCGGGCTTCAACGTCTATCCGCGCACCATTGAGGAAGCGCTGATGGCTCATGGGGCAGTCGAGGAGACCAATGTCATCGGCGTGCCCGATGACTATCGGGGTGAGGCCCCTATCGCCTTCGTCAAGCTGCGCGCTGGCCATACCGCGACCCAGGCCGAGCTCAAGACTTTCCTCACCGAGCGCCTCAACAAGATCGAAATGCCGCGCGAGATCATCTTCAAGGACGCCCTGCCCAAGACCCTGATCGGCAAGCTCAGCAAGAAGGAGCTGCGCGCCGAATATGCCCAGGCCAAGGCCGGGTCACCCAATACGCCGGAAACCGCTCCATGAACCACACACCCGCCGAAAGCCGCGATCTCTTCGCCATAGCCGACCTCGCCAAGGAGTTCGGCATTTCCACGCGCGCCATCCGCTTTTACGAGACCAAGGGCCTGCTCTCCCCCGAGCGGGTCGGTGCCACCCGCATTTTCCGCCGCCGCGACCGCGCCCGCCTGATCCTGATCCTGCGCGGCAAGCGCCTGGGCTTTTCGCTGCGCGATATTTCCGATTATCTCAGCCTCTACGACGCCGATCGCAGCCAGCAGGTCAACCTGCTTCTCGACAAGGTCGACGAACGCCTCGCCTCGCTCGAGCGCCAGCGCGACGATCTCGAAACCACCATCAGCGAACTGCGCGAAATCCGCAAACTCGCCGACCAGCGTCAGGTCAAGGCGGGCTAGCGGTCGCAAAGGCAGAGACTGATCAATGAACCAGACGCCCCTAGCGCTTCGGCTCCCGCGTCCTTACGTTGGGACAACAAGAAAAACCTGCCGAGTATCCCATGAGCTATCACGAAGCCTTCGAACTGATCCGCGACGAGCATATTGCGGAGGCCAATTCGCAGGCGCAGCTGTTCCGCCACAAAAAGACCGGCGCGGAAGTGCTCAGCCTCGTTAATGACGACGAGAACAAGGTCTTCGGCATTACCTTCAAGACGCCGCCGACGGACTCCACCGGCATTGCCCATATTCTCGAGCATTCGGTGCTCTGCGGCAGCCGCAAATATCCGGTCAAGAAGCCCTTCGTCGAGCTGATCAAGGGCAGTCTCAATACCTTCCTCAACGCCATGACCTTTCCCGACAAGACCGCCTATCCGGTGGCCAGTCAGAACCTGAAAGACTTCTACAACCTCGTCGACGTCTATCTCGACGCCGTGTTCTTTCCGCTGCTGACCGAGGAAACCTTCCTGCAGGAAGGCTGGCATTACGAACTCGACGATACCGACGCGCCGCTGGTCTATAAGGGCGTGGTATTCAACGAGATGAAGGGCGTGTTTTCCTCGCCCGACGCGGTGATGCGCGACATTGCCCAGCGCTCGCTTTACCCCGACGTCACCTATGGCAAGAGCTCGGGTGGCGATCCCAAGGCCATTCCCGACCTCACCTATAAGCAGTTCCGCGACTTCCACGCCAAATTCTACCACCCCTCCAATACGCGGGCCTTCTTTTCGGGCGATGACGATGCCGGCGAACGGCTGGCCATTCTCGACGCCTATTTCTCCCAGTTCGAGCGCGCCCCGGTCGATGCCGAGGTGCAGCTGCAGGCCCGCTTCAATGCGCCCCGGCAGATCGCGGCGACCTATGCCGGCCCCATCGAGCCGGGCAAGGCGCGCCATGGCATGGTCTCGCTCAACTGGATGATCGATCCGCCTGCCGACCGCACCGAGGCGCTGAGCCATGGCATGCTGAGCTATCTGCTGGCCGGCAATCCGGCCGCGCCCCTGCGCAAGGCGCTCACGGAATCCGGCCTCGGCGAGGGCATGACCGGCGGCGGCATTGGCAGCGGCCTGCGCCAGCCCATGGCCAGCTTTGGCATGAAGGGCATCGATCCCGATGACGCGCCCAAGGTCGAGGCGCTGATCCTCTCCACGCTCGAGGACATCGCCAGAACCGGCTTTGCCCCCGAGCAGCTGGCGGCCGCGGCCAATACCTTCGAATTCTCCCTGCGCGAAAACAATACCGGCTCCTATCCGCGCGGCATGGTCTATATGTTCAACGCCCTGGGCAGCTGGCTGCATGAGGGCGATCCGCTGGCGCCGCTGGCTTTCGAGACGGCGCTGACCAGCCTCAAGGACAAGGCGGGCCAGGGCCATTTTGCCCGGGAAATCCGCCGCCTCTTCCTCGACAATATGCACCGCACCACAGTGACGCTGCGCGCCGATCCCGAACAGGGCGCCCGCGAAGCCGCGCGCGAGGCCGAGATCCTGGCCGAGGTGCGCCAGGGCTATGACGCCGCCGCGCTGAGCGCCACCGTGGCCGAAACCGACCGGCTGCGGGCAGCGCAGGAAGAGGTCGACGATCCCGCGCTACTGGCGAAAATCCCGACCCTGACCCTTGCCGACCTGCCGCGCGAAAGCCGCACCGTGCCCATCGAGATCGGCACGCTGGCCGATACCACATTGTTTTACCATGACCTGCCCACGCTCGGGATCGTCTATCTCGACCTCGGCTTTGATCTGCATGTGCTGGACAAGGACCTGCTGCCCTACCTGCCGCTCTTCGGCCGGGCGCTGCTGCAGACCGGCACCAGCAAGCAGGATTTCGTCAGCCTGACCCAGCGCATTGGCGGCGCCACCGGCGGGGTGAACCAGCATCGCGGCCTTTCCTCGCGCCAGGGCGATGCCGGCAGCGCGGCCTGGTTCTTCCTCTCGGGCAAGGCCGTGCCTACCAATATGGCCGAAATGCTCGCCATCATGAGCGATGTGCTGCTCGATGCCCGGCTCGACAATCGCGAGCGGTTCAAGCAGATGGCGCTTGAGGAAAAGGCCGGCTTTGAGGCCCGCATGATCCCGGCCGGCAATTCCATCGTCGACACCAGGCTCAAATCGAGCCTGACCGAGGCGAGCTGGATTGCCGAGCAGCTGGGCGGGGTGAGCTATCTCGACTTCCTGCGCGGGCTCGTGACCCGGATCGACAGCGACTGGGCCAGTGTCGAGGCGGCGCTGCGGCGCATGCGCGACACGCTGTTCAACCGCACCCGCATGGTGGTCAATGTCACCGCCGATGGCGCCCTGTGGGGCCGCGCCCAGGGCGAGCTCGAAGGTTTCCTCCGGGGCCTGCCCGATGCCCGTCCGGCTCTGGCCGATTGGCGCGTCGATTTTGCGCCGCGCTCGGAAGGCCTGATCATTCCGGCCCAGGTCAACTATGTCGGCAAGGGCGCCAACCTCAAGGCCCTCGGCTTTGAGCTCAGCGGCGCGGCCAGCGTCGCGCTCAAATTCCTCAACACCACCTATCTCTGGGACAAGATCCGCGTCCAGGGTGGCGCCTATGGCGGCTCGAGCCGGTTCGACCTCACCTCGGGCAATTTCAGCTTCCTCTCCTATCGCGACCCCAACCTGCTCAAGACGCTCGATGCCTATGACGGGGCCAGTAAGGCGCTGCATGCCGGCATTGGCGACAATGATCTCACCCGCTCGATCATCGGGGTGATCGGCGATGTCGATGGCTATGAATTCCCCGATGCCAAGGGCTATTCCTCCATGTGGCGGCAGCTCACCGGCACTACCGACGCCATCCGCCAGCAGCGGCGCGAGGCGATCCTCGGCACCACACCGGCCGACTTCAAGACCATGGCCGAAGCGGTCGATGCGGTGGCCCGGCACGGCCATGTCGTGGTGCTGGGCGGCGAGGCGGCCATCGGCAAGGCCAATGCCCAGCGGCCGGACCTGCTCGCGGTCACCAAGGTGATGTAACGCTGCTCTCCGCTCCCACAGCTTCCTCTCCCCGATGGGGGAGGAAGCGAGCGCCTAGATCATTTCCAGCGCCATCTTGCGCCGCGGTGGCGGAAAGGCCTTGTCGAGCCGCGCCAGGTCCGTTTCGGTCAGCTCGATATCGAGGGCGCCGAGATTTTCGGTGACGCGCTCGGCACGGCTGGTCTTGGGAATGGCGATGACACCGGGACGGCGGAGCACCCAGGCCAGGGCGATCTGGGCCGGGCTCGCCTCGTGGCGGCGGGCGATATCGAGCACTGCCGGTTCGTCGATCAGCGCGCCCTGCTCGATCGGCGAATAGGCCATGACCGGCATGGAGCGGCGATGGGCCTTGGGCAGCAGGTCGAATTCGGTGCCGCGGCGGGTCAGGTTATAGAGCACCTGATTGACGGCGCAGTTGGGGGAGATGGCGTCCAGTTCGGCCAGATCGCTGACATCGAAATTGGAAACGCCCCAGCGCAGGATCTTGCCGGCAGCAACCAGCTCCTCGAAGGCCCGCACGGTTTCGGCCAGCGGGACCGAGCCGCGCCAGTGCAGCAGGTAGAGATCGATCCGGTCCGTGCCCAGGCGCTTCAGGCTGGCCTCGCAGGCGGCGATCGCCCTGGCGCGGCCGGCATTGGACGGCAGCACCTTGCTCACCAGCATGGTCTCGTCGCGGCGCCCTTCAATGGCTTGACCCAGAATGCGCTCGGCCCCGCCAGACGCATACATTTCGGCCGTGTCGAACAGGGTCACGCCCTGATCGAGCCCTGCCCGCAATGTCGCTATCTCGGCTGACGCATTGGCTGGGGCTTCACCCATTTTCCAGGTGCCCAGCCCGAGAACCGGGATGGGCGTGCCGTCGGGCAGGGGCGTGGTGGGAATATCGCGCATCATCTGTTCACCTTGATTGTCTCTAGGGGCAACCTGATGCGACTATGCTGCGTTCCATGGCGCAAGCGAGAAAGTGACCGATGCTGCTGGACCGAAATCTGCATATCCGCGCCATCGACGCCTATATCGATCCCTCGACGCCCCGGCAGCGGGCCATCATCACCCATGGCCATGCCGATCACGCCCGCGCCGGCCATGGCGCGGTCCTGGCGACGCCGGACACCATTGCCATCATGAAGGTGCGCTATGGCGAGGATTGCGCCGGCAGCTTCGAGGCGCTCGACTTCGGCGTGCCCAAGCAGATCGACGGCGTCACCATCACCTTTTATCCCGCCGGCCACGTGCTGGGTTCGGCCCAGGTGCTGGTGGAAAAAGACGGCCAGCGCGTGGTGGTGACGGGCGACTATAAGCGCCTGCCGGACCGGACCTCCCAGCCCTATGAGCTGGTCAAATGCGACCTTCTCGTCACCGAGGCAACCTTCGGCCTGCCCGTCTTCCAGCATCCCCACCCGCAGACCGAAATCGCCCGCCTGCTCAAGTCGGTGGCAGACCAGCCCGAGCGCTGCCACCTGGTGGGCAGCTATGCTCTGGGCAAGGCGCAAAGGGTGATCGGCCTGCTGCGCGATGCCGGCTGGGACGCCCCGATCTATCTGCATGGCGCCATGATCCGGCTCTGCGAACTCTATCAGGAACTGGGCGTCGCGCTGGGCGAACTGCTCCCGGCGACGGGCGTCAGCAAGGCCGAAATGGCCGGGCAGATCGTCATCGCGCCGCCCTCGGCCATTCGCGACCGCTGGAGCCGCCGCTTTCCCGATCCGGTGGTCTGCCAGGCCTCGGGCTGGATGAGCGTCAAGCAGCGCGCCCGCCAGGCGCTGGTGGAGCTGCCCCTGGTGATTTCCGACCATTGCGACTGGAGCGAACTGCTCCAGACCGTGCGCGAGACCGAGGCCAAGACGGTCTGGGTGACGCATGGCCGCGAGGATGCCCTGGTCTATTGGTGCCGCAGCCAGGGCATCGCGGCCGAGCCGCTGCATCTGCAGGGTTTTGAGGATGATGGCGGCGAGGAAGCGGCATGAAGCGCTTTGCCCAATTGCTCGAGCTGCTGGCGCTCACCCCCTCGCGCACCCGCAAGCTGACGGCGCTGACCCAGTATTTCGCCGAAACCCCCGACCCCGATCGCGGCTATGCGCTGGCCGTGCTGACCGGGGCGCTGAGTTTCCGCAATGTGAAGCCGGCTTTGCTCAAGCAGACCGTTCTGGCCGAGGTCGACGAAACCCTCTTTGCCATGAGCTATGACTATGTCGGCGACCTCGGCGAAACCATTGCGCTGATCTGGCCGCATCATGGAGGGACGGGTGAGCTGCCCTCGCTGACCGAGCTGATCGAGCTGTTCAACACCACAGCCAAGAGCGCATTGCCCGCGCTGATCGGCGGGCTGCTGACCCAGGCCGAGATCAATGAGCGCTGGGCCCTGGTCAAGCTGGCCACCGGTGGCCTGCGCATCGGCGTCTCGGCGCGCCTCGCCAAGACGGCTCTGGCGGAGATGAGCGGCGTCGAGCTGCAGGCCATCGAGGAAGTCTGGCACGGGCTCAAACTGCCCTATCGCGACCTCTTTGCCTGGCTCGAGGGCAAAGCCGGCCGCCCCGATATCGACCAGTCGGCCCGCTTTCACCCGCTGATGCTGAGCAATCCGATCGACGAGCAGAAGGACTTTGCCAGTTTCGCCCCGGCTGACTATGCCGCCGAATGGAAATGGGACGGCATCCGGGTGCAGCTGGTCATGGGCGGGGGCACGGTATCGCTGTTCTCGCGTACCGGCGACGATATTGCCCCGAGCTTTCCCGATATTGTCGACAACGTCACCGGGCGGGCCGTGCTGGATGGCGAATTGCTGGTGGGCAAGAATTTCGATCCCGGCTCGTTCAATGATCTGCAGCAGCGGCTCAACAAGAAGGTCGCCAGCGCCAAGCACCTCAGGGACAGCCCGGCCTTCATCCGCGTCTATGACATCCTGTTCGATGGCGATACCGACCTGCGCACCCTGCCCTGGCTGGACCGAAGGGCGCGGCTCGAGGCCTGGTTTGCCGCCAATCCGCAGACCCGGCTCGACCTCTCGGGCGTGCTGCCCTTTACCGACTGGGCCGATCTGGGCCGGCAGCGGCAGGAAGGCGCCGACATGCACGGCCATGAAGGGGTGATGATCAAGCTCAGATCCGCCCCCTATGTGCCCGGCAGGCCCAAGGGCTATTGGTATAAGTGGAAGCGCGACCCCAACCTGGTCGATGCCGTGCTGATGTATGCCCAGCGCGGCCATGGCCGGCGCAGCTCGTTTTATTCCGACTACACATTCGGCGTCTGGAAGGGCAATGAGATCGTGCCCGTCGGCAAGGCCTATTTCGGCTTTACCGACGAGGAGCTCAAGCTGCTCGACAAATGGATCAGGACCCATACGATCGGCACGTTCGGGCCGGTGCGCGAGGTCAGCAAGGAGCTGGTCTTCGAGGTCGCCTTCGACAGTGCCCAGGAAAGCACGCGGCACAAATCCGGCGTCGCCCTGCGCTTTCCGCGCATCAGCCGCATTCGCTGGGACAAGCCGGCCACCGAGGCGGCCACGCTCGATGATATGCTGGTCTTTATCGGCGCAACCTAGGAGCAGGCAATGTCGTCACGGTCCAATCACGAGCGCCTGCTGGCGCTGACCCGCAGGATGGAAGAGGCGGCGGCCGCCATGGATTTCGAGCAGGCAACCGCTTTGCGCAACGAGATCGCCCGGCTCAAGGGCGAGGCGCCCCTGGCCGAGGGCGATCCCGATAGCGTCACCGTCGGCCAGCCCCCGCCCGGCGCCATGGGCCTGGGCACCCAGGTGCCGGTGCGCCAGCCGCCCAAGGGCTGGGTGAAACCGAAAAAGCCCGACTTCATGACCAGGAATGTCAAGCCGCGCGGGCGCCGCGACTAGGCAGGGCGCCCGCTGGCGGATGGCGCGCTCCGGCGCCTGCGGCGGGCGCTAGACCCCGCCGCGGATTTCCGGCTTCACCTGCTCGTCATACCAGGTCCCCAGCTGGCCCATCAGCGCGGGAAACAGGCTCCTCTGCTCGCTGGCGGCGACATTGTCGGCGATCTGCTCGGGCTTGCTGACCCCGGCAATGATCGTGCTGACCTGCGGGTGATCGAGGATCCAGCGCAGCGCGAACTGGCTCATCTTCATGCCGCTGGGGGCCAGTCCCCTGAGCTCGTTCACCAGTTCCACGCCGCGGGCAAATTCGATCCCGGCAAAGGTCTCGCCTACGGAAAACGCCTTGCCATCGGCATTGTAATTGCGGTGATCGGTGGCGTCGAACACCGTGTCCTTGTCATATTTGCCGCTCAGCAGCCCGCTGGCCAGCGGCAGCCGCACGATGATGCCGACATCCTTTTCCGCCGCCTTGGGCAGCAGCGCCTTGGCCGCGTCCTGGCGGAACAGGTTGAAGATGATCTGCAGCGTGGCAAGGCCCGGCTGTTCGAGGCAGAGCAGGCCCTCCTCGATGGTCTCGACGCTGGCGCCCCAGTTCTTGACCAGCCCCTCGGCCTGCAATTCATCCATCCAGCCAAAGATCGCGCCATCCTGCAGCACGGCCATGGGCACGCAATGCAGCTGCGCCAGGTCCAGCGACGTCACGCCCAGCCGTTTGGCCGAAGCCTCAAGGCTCGCCCGCACGCCATCCTTGGAATAATTGTCCGGAAACAGCCCGCCGCCGCGCCCCAGCTTGGTCGCCACATGCACGCCGGGCCCCTTGGCATGGCCGCCGATCCGGCTTTCGCTGAGACCGCCGCCATAGACATTCGCCGTATCCCAGAAGGTGATGCCCGCGCCATTGGCCGCGTCGAGAATGGCTGTCGCCGTCTCGTCGCCCACCGGGCCGAAATCGCCGCCCAGCTGCCAGCAGCCCAGCCCGATTTCGGACACGTCAAATCCCGTTTTGCCCAATCGCCGTGTTTTCATCGTGCTGTCCTTTTGGCTGTTCCGGGCACGGCCAATCGCCAGCACCCGGGGACGGGTTCATCCCGCCACGTCGTGGATAATGCTCTGGAGCGCCAAGGCGATCCACTGCCCGCATGCCGCGGACCGGTCCGGTCTACTCGAAATAATCGGGATGCGCGCTGATCGTCTGGCCGAGCAGGATCTCGGCGCGCGCCAGATGCGCCCGCATTGCCGCCTCGGCCTTGGGCACATCGCCCGCCGCCACCGCCGCGGCAATCACCACATGCTCGTCGATGGCTACCCGCGACGAGGAGGCCCCCAGCGTCAGATAGCGCACCCGGTCGAGCTGCATCTTGTGGTCATCGATCAGCTGCCAGGCATATTCAACGCCCGCCAGTCGGGCCAGCGTGCGGTGAAACAACTCATCGAGCGTATGAAAGCGCCGGCTGTCATTGGCCGCCGAGGCCGCTTCCTGATCGGCGATCAGCCCTTTGAGCACGGCCTCTGCATCGCCCGGGCTGGCGGCCAGCCGCCGCACGATTTCCACTTCGATCGATTCGCGGATGAACCGGCTCTGCCGCACCCCTTCGGGGGAGATCTTCTTGACCACGGTGGCGCGCTTGGGCCGGATCAGCAGCAGCCCCTGCTGCGCCAGGCGGATAAAGGCCTCGCGCACCGGCTGGCGCGACACGCCATAGCGGCCGGCAATGTCGCTTTCCGAAATCACGTCGCCCGGCTTGAGCGCCATGGTCACGATTTCATCGCGCAGCGCCCCGACCACGCGCATCGCCATGGTCTCCTCGGTCACGTCAAGCACCTGGGCAGACCCCATCCTTGTTATCCTCTATGACCATGTGCCGGAAAACTGGCCGCTGGCTGCACCTCATGCGCCGCCATCCACAGGTTTCTGGCCCTTTTGGCGGTGCAACAGTGCCGCCGCCCCCTGCCGGCAGCGGCTGATCCGCCCGCTGCAGCGCTTGAAGAATCTGTACACTTCTTTCATCTTGTATGGTAGATGCCTTCGCAAGGCCCCCGTTCGGGGTACACGCGACTTATCAAGACCGGAGATTTCAAATGGCCAAGACCTACGCGCTCGTGGGGACCGGCGGTCGAGCCCGCATGTTCTATGAGGCCATTCTGGGCCCGCATCGCGACCAGTCCCGCCTGGTTGCCCTATGCGATACCAATCAGGCCCGCATGGACTTCACCAACAAGGTGATCACCCAGGAATTGTCCGGCGCCGCGGTGCCCACCTACAAGGCCGCCGAATTCGCCACCATGATTGCCGAGCACAAGCCCGACACCGTCATCGTGACCTCGATCGACCGCACCCACCACATTTACATCATTGCCGCCCTGGAAGCCGGCTGCGACGTCATCACCGAAAAGCCGATGACCACCGATCCGGAAAAGTGCCAGCAGATCCTCGACACCGTCGAGCGCACCGGCCGCAATGTCCGCGTCACCTTCAACTATCGCTACGCCCCGCACAATTCGGCCCTGCGCGAGCTGATTGCCGACGGCGCCATCGGCACCGTCACCTCGGTGCATTTCGAATGGCTGCTCGATACCCGCCACGGTGCCGACTATTTCCGCCGCTGGCACCGCGACAAGCGCAATAGCGGTGGCCTGATGGTGCACAAGTCGACCCACCATTTCGACCTGGTCAATTTCTGGCTCGGCAGCCGGCCCGACACCGTCTTTGCCATGGGCGACCTCAAATTCTATGGCCGCGCCAATGCCGAGGAGCGTGGCGTCTTCACCCCCTATACCCGCACCACCGGCGTCGAAGCGGCCAAGGACGATCCCTTCGCCATCGATCTCACCGACAATCCGGTGCAGAAGGGCCTCTATTGGGATGCCGAACAGGAAGATGGCTACCAGCGCGACCAGAACGTCTTCGGCGACGGCATTTCCATCGAGGACACCATGTCGGTCATGGTGCGCTATGCCAACAAGGCGGTGATGACCTATTCGCTCTATGCCTATGCCCCCTGGGAAGGTTTCAACGTCGCCATCAATGGCACGGGCGGCCGGCTCGAGCTCACCGTGCACGAAAATTCCTATATCAATGCCGGCTCGACCTCCGACACCGAAGGCTCGGCCAAGGGCGTCAAGCTCTATCACTTCCCCCTGCATGGCGAGCCGCGCATCGTCCCCATCACCCATGGCGAAGGCGGCCATGGCGGCGGCGACAAGATCATGCTCGAGGAAATCTTCGGCACCGCCACCCCGCGCCCCGGCTATGGCGCCAATCATCGCGATGGCGCCCTCTCCATCCTCACCGGCATTGCCGCCAACCGCTCCTTCAATACCGGCCTGCCCGTCGACGTCCGCACCCTGGTCAAGCTCTAGCGCTTAGCGCAGGTGCCGCACTAAAAAGCCGCCGTGACCCGGGTCGCGGCGGCTTTGTCTTGGCAGGAACGATTGAGGAAAGAGCCTAGCTCCGCAGCCCCGGCGCTTCCTGGCCCGTGCTCTGCACATATTCGGTATAGCCACCGCCATAGGTATGCACGCCCTCGGGCGTCAGCTCCAGCACCCGATTGCTCAGCGCGGCAAGGAAATGCCGGTCATGGCTGACAAACAGCATCGTGCCCTCGAACTGGCTCAGGGCCGCGATCAGCATTTCCTTGGTGGCGATGTCGAGATGGTTGGTCGGCTCGTCGAGCACGAGGAAATTGGGTGGATCAAACAGCATCAGCGCCATCACCAGCCGCGCCTTTTCCCCGCCCGACAGCACCCGGCACTTCTTTTCCATCTCGTCGCCCGAGAAGCCGAACGCCCCGGCCAGCGCCCGCAGCGGCCCCTGCCCGGCCTGCGGGAAACTGTCTTCCAGCATCTGGAACACGGTGCGGTCGCCGTCCAGCACATCCATGGCGTGCTGGGCGAAATAGCCCATCTTGACGCTGGCGCCCACCGCCACCGTGCCGCTATCGGGCTTGGAATCGCCGGCCACCAGCTTGAGCAGCGTCGATTTGCCGGCGCCATTGACGCCCATAATGCACCAGCGCTCGCGCCGCCGCACATGAAAGTCCAGCCCGTCATAAATGGTGCGGCTGCCATAGGCCTTGCCGACATTCTTGATCACCACCACATCGTCGCCCGAGCGCGGCGCCGGGCGGAATTCGAAGGCCACGGTCTGCCGGCGCTTGGGCGGCTCGACCTTGTCGATCTTGTCGAGTTTTTTCACCCGGCTCTGCACCTGTGCGGCATGGCTGGCGCGTGCCTTGAAGCGGGCAATAAAGGCCAGTTCCTTGGCCAGCATGGCCTGCTGCCGGTCGAACTGGGCCTGCTGGTTCTTTTCGGCGATGGCCCGCTGGTTCTGGTAGAATTCATAGTCGCCGGTATAGGTGGTCAGCGTGCCGCCATCGATCTCGACGATCTTGTTGACGATGCGGTTCATGAACTCGCGGTCATGGCTCGTCATCAGCAGCGCGCCGCTGTAATTTTTGAGGAACGCTTCCAGCCAGATCAGGCTTTCGAGGTCGAGATGGTTGCTCGGCTCGTCGAGCAGCAGCGCATCGGGCCGCGCGAGCAGGATCCGCGCCAGCGCCACCCGCATCTTCCAGCCGCCCGACAGCGCCCCGACATCGCCCTCCATCATTTCCTGGGAAAAGCCCAGCCCGTCGAGCACTTCGCGCGCCCGGCCATCGAGCGAATAGCCGTCCAGCTCCTCGAACCGCCCCTGTACCTCGCCATAGCGCTCGATAATGGCATCCATCTCGTCGGCCCGGTCCGGATCGCCCATGGCGGCTTCCAGTTCGGCCATTTCCGCCATCAGCTCGCTGACCGGCCCGGCCCCGTTCATCGTCTCGGCGACCACGCTGCGGCCTTCCATCTCGCCGACATCCTGGCTGAAATAGCCGATCTGGATGCCCCTATCGACCGAGACCTGGCCCTCATCGGGCTGCTCCTGGCCGGTAATCATGCGAAACAGCGTGGTCTTGCCGGCGCCATTGGGGCCGACCAGGCCGATCTTTTCGCCCTTTTGCAGCGCCGCCGACGCCTCGATGAAGACAATCTGCTTGCCGTTTTGCTTGCCAATGCTCTCGAGACGAATCATGCTGCTATCAACCTGGGCTGGCGGCCACACCATGAGGCGACCGTCGAATGGCGCTGGGTTAAGCATCCGCGGCGTCTCGGTGCAAGCTTGGCGCATGCAATGCTGTGTTTTGATCGGTGCACCCCTGCCCGAATCGGCCACGGGATGTGCTAACCAGCACGCTCAATCGACCCGCGTGGCGCTCTGACGAGCCAGCCACCCTCTGGAGACTGCATGAAGGTAGCCATCGACATGGGCAAGAGCGGCGGCACCGCGCCCGCCACGCTCGACCTCGAGGAATTGCTGGCCACCCGTCTCTTGGTTCAGGGCAATTCCGGCTCAGGCAAGTCCCACCTGCTGCGGCGCCTGCTCGAACAGTCCGCCCCCTGGGTGCAGCAATGCATCATCGATCCCGAGGGTGATTTCACCACCCTGTCGGACAAATTCGGCCATCTGGTCATCGACGCCACCCGCACCGAGGCCGAGCTGACCCGCATCGCCGCCCGCGTTCGCCAGCACCGCGTCTCGGTCGTGCTCAATCTCGAAGGCCTCGATGTCGAGCAGCAGATGCGCGCCGCCGCGGCCTTTCTGGGCGGCATGTTCGATGCCGATCGCGACTATTGGTATCCCGTGCTGGTCGTGGTCGACGAAGCCCAGCTCTTTGCCCCCGCCGTGGCCGGCGAAGTCAGCGACGAAGCGCGCAAGCTCTCGCTCGGCGCCATGACCAACCTCATGTGCCGCGGCCGCAAGCGCGGGCTGGCCGGCGTCATCGCCACCCAGCGCCTCGCCAAGCTGGCCAAGAATGTCGCCGCCGAGGCCAGCAATTTCCTCATGGGCCGCACCTTTCTCGATATCGACATGGCCCGCGCCGCCGACCTCTTGGGCATGGAAAAGCGCACGGCCGAGCAATTCCGCGACCTCGCCCGCGGCCATTTCATCGCTCTGGGCCCGGCCATTTCGCGCCGCCCGCTCCCCGTCACCATTGGCGATGTCGAGACCCAGGCCCGCTCCACCAGCCCCAAGCTGACCCCTTTGCCCGAAGCCCCGCTCGACGCGGCCGACCTGATCTTTACCGCCTCGGCCGATGAGGTCGCCCGCCCGGTGACCCGCCGCCCGGCGCCACCCCCGCCCCCTTCGACCAATGAGCTCCTGGCCCAGCTGTCGCGCGCCCGTCCACCCGAAGTCGAGGCGCCGCCGCAATCGCTCTTTCCCGAAATCGACCAGGCCGAGCACGATAGCCAGATCGAGGCCATCATGGCCGAGCTGCTGGGCGATCCCGATGCCAGCTTCCGCACAGTCGCTGTGCTCTATCAGGATTTTCTCGTGCGCTGCCGCATCCGCCGCGTGCCGGGCGAGCCGCCGGCTCTGCCCGTCTTCAAGCGCCTGCTGGCCGTGGCCCGCGTTGCGCCCGACAGCGAAACGGTGCAGTCTCCCGGCTGGCAGCAGGCCCTGACCCTGTCGGAAACCCTCACCGATGACGTCCAGGGCGTCTTCCTCGTGCTGGCCCAGGCCGCGCTGAGCGGCGCCCCCTGCCCGTCCGACGCGACCCTGGCGCGCCTTTACGGCACCCATTCGGCCAGCCGCGCCCGGCGCCTGCTCACCTGGTTCGAGGAACGCGGCCTGCTCGTCGTGCGGCTCGATTTCCGCAATAACCGCGTCGTCGCCTTTCCCGATCTCGACGCCGAAACCGCCCCCGGCGACCCCAACGGCCCCGATCCGGTCATCGCCGAGCGCGGCGCGGCGGAGTAGTCGCGCCTGGCCTGCCGCTGGTTCGCCGGCGCGCAGCAGACGTGCGGCCCCTGCGTCCCCTCGCCCCTGAGGGGAGAGGGTCAGGGTGAGGCGTTCAGCCTCTCGGCAAGGGCCCTGAATGCGGACCCCTCACCCGCCCCTTCGGGTCGACCTCTCCCCTCAGGGGAGAGGTGACTAAGCCTCAACGCAAAACCCCGCACAATTATCCCACCAGTTCCGCCTTGAACCGATACATCCCACGCGCCCCCGGCCCCAGCACCTCGCCATAGGGCCGCTCGGCCAGATCGTCCGATCCACCCACTGCCGCCGCCGTGCCATGCCAGGGCTCAAGGCAGATAAAGGGTGCGCCCGGCTTGCTCCACAACGCCAGATTGGGCAGGTTTTCCCAGGTGAAGTGGATTGCCTTGTCCGCCGTGCCATAGCGCAGTCCCGCCCCCGCCCCCTCGGGAAACAGCATGGCATCGGCATCGAACAGGCCGTGATCGAGCACCAGCCTGCCCTCGACAAAGGGCGACGGCAATTTGTCCGGCTTGACCAGCCCACCCGACAGCCGCACCAGCGCCGGCGCATGCCCATTGTCGAGCGTCACGCTATGGCTTTGCCCCGCACAGCCCGGCAGTGGCCAGGCAAAGGCCGGGTGAAAACCAATGCCAAAGGGCATCAGCTGATGCCCGCTATTCTGCACCACCGCCGTCACTTGCACCGCCCGACCCACCAGGCGGTGCTCGAGGCTGAGCGTGAAATCGAATGGATAGACCGTCCGGCTCGACTGGCTCTACACCAGCTCAAACCGGCAG
>CAXBHD010000029.1:0-20343 GCA_963975335.1 uncultured Devosia sp.
CCGATGGCGATGACGCCGTGATCGGGGGTCAGCACGTCGCCCGTGCCGGTCAGCACCAGCGTGTCCTTCTTGTCGGCGACGATCATCATCGCCTCGAGCTTGCGCAGATAGCGGTCGGTGCGCCAGTCCTTGGCCAGTTCCACGGCGGCGCGCATCAGCTGGTCAGGATATTGCTCGAGCTTGGCTTCAAGCCGCTCGAACAAAGTAAACGCATCGGCAGTGGAACCGGCAAAGCCGCCGATCACCTTGCCACCGGCCAGGCGCCGGACTTTTTTGGCGGTGTGCTTCATGACGGTCTGGCCCATGGACACCTGGCCGTCGCCGGCAATCACCACCTTGTTGCCCTTGCGCACGGAAACGATCGTCGTCCCGTGCCAGCCGGGAAATGCTGAATCACTCATGATGGGAAATACTCCAGAACTGTTGAGTGATATTTAGGTGGCCAGCCCGCGATTGCAATGCATGCCCGGGCGCGGCGCGGTCGCAGGATCGGACGGTCAGCAACGCAATCTTTATGCGCTTGGGCTTATCTGCTAGGGACAGCGCCAAACTCGAGCAAAAGAGCCGCCCATGCGTAAAGCCAGCATTGCCCGCAAGACCAGCGAGACCGAGATCAAGCTCACGATCAATCTCGATGGCACCGGCACGCATTCCATGGCCACCGGGATCGGCTTTTTCGATCACATGCTCGACCAGCTCAGCCGCCATTCCCTGATCGACATGGACATTGCCTGCTCTGGCGACCTGCATATCGACTTTCACCACACGGTGGAGGATGTCGGCATCGCTTTGGGCCAGGCCATCAGGGAAGCCCTCGGCGACAAGAAGGGCATTGTCCGCTATGCCTCGGCCGACCTGCCCATGGACGGTACGCTGACCCGCGCCGCGCTCGACGTCTCAGGCCGACCCTTCCTTGTGTTCCGCGCCGAATTTACCCGCGACAAGGTGGGCGAGATCGACACCGAGCTGTTCCGCGAATTCTTCCAGGCCTTTGCCACCAATGCCGGCATTACGCTGCATATCGAGAATTTCTACGCCGACAATAACCACCACCTGGCCGAGTCCATGTTCAAGGCGGTGGCAAGGGCCCTGCGAATGGCCGTGGAGATCGATCCGCGGGCGGCCGATCGGGTGCCTTCCACCAAGGGCACGCTCTAGGCTTTTGTTTTCGCCGCATTTGCACTAATTCACCCCAAGCACGGTGTCACCCTGGCCTCAGGCCGGGGGCCATCCTGAGATCTCAAGATGGATTGCGGCTCCGGTCGGCATGACATCGCGTTTGTGGAGCCTGCGGTGACCCTATACGCCATTTATGATCCCCAGCCCGGCAAGCCAGCCTTGCCCGCCGCGGTGCCGGAGAAATTCTCCTTTCTGGCCGCGCTGCTGCCACCGGTATTTCTGCTGCGCCACGGTCTCTGGCTTGAACTGGCCGGATTCATTCTCGCCGTGCTGGCGCTGCGCCTTGCTGCCGGCCTTATCGGCGGCGATGCCGCCTTTGCGCTTTATCTGCTGGCTGCGCTCTGGCTCGGCTTTGCCGCGGCCGATCTGCGTCGCCTGGCCTTGCGTCGGCGCGGCTGGCATGCGCGCGGTCCCCATATCGCTGCCAGTGCCGAGCTGGCCCAGTTGGAGGCGCTGTCATGAGCCTGGTCACCATTATCGACTATGGCGCCGGCAATCTGCACTCGGCCGCCAAGGCCTTTGAGCGCATGGCCGCGGGCCTGGGCAATATTACCGTGGAAGTGACGGCCGATCCCGAGCGGGTCCGCCAGGCCGACCGCATCATGCTGCCCGGCGTGGGCGCCTTTGCCGACTGCAAGGCCGGGCTCGATGCCGTGCCGGGCATGGTCGAGGTGCTCAACGAGCGCGTCATCACCGGCGCCACGCCCTTTCTGGGCGTCTGTGTCGGCATGCAGCTGATGGCCAGCGAGGGCCGCGAAAAGGCCGTGACCCCAGGCCTGGGCTGGATTCCCGGCGCGGTGCAGTTGATCACCCCGTCCGACCCGGCGCTCAAGGTGCCGCATATGGGCTGGAACACGATATCCATGACCCGGGCCCATCCGCTATTCGACAATATCCCCGACGGGCCGGACGGGCTGCACGCCTATTTCGTGCATTCCTATCACCTGGTGCCCGAGGATCCCGGCCAGCTGCTGGCCAGCACCGATTATGGCGGGCCGCTGACCGCCTGTGTCGGCCGCGACAACCTTTTTGGCGCCCAGTTCCATCCTGAGAAGAGCCAGGCGCTGGGTCTGCAATTGATCGAGAATTTTCTGAGGTGGACGCCGTGATCCTGTTTCCTGCCATCGACCTCAAGGACGGCCAATGCGTGCGCCTCAAGCTGGGCGACATGGACCAGGCCACCGTGTTCAACGATGATCCTGCAGCCCAGGCGAAAAGCTTCGAGGACCAGGGCTTCGACTATCTGCATGTCGTTGATCTCAACGGCGCCTTTGCCGGCGAAAGCGTCAATGGTGCGGCGGTCGAGGCGATCCTCAAGGCCGTGGACTTTCCCGTCCAGCTCGGCGGCGGCATCCGCACCCTGGCCCATATCGAAAGCTGGCTCGACAAGGGCCTGGCCCGCGTGATCCTGGGCACGGTGGCCGTCCGCGATCCGGCGCTGGTCAGGGAAGCGGCAAAAAAATGGCCCGGCCAGGTCGCCGTCGGCATCGATGCCCGTGCCGGCATGGTGGCGGTCGAGGGCTGGGCCGAGACATCCGAGCTCAGCGTCATCGAGCTCGCCAGGCGCTTCGAAGGCGCCGGCGTTGCGGCCATCATCTATACCGATATCGACCGCGACGGCGTGCTGGCCGGCATCAACTGGGAGGCGACGCTGGCCCTGGCCCGCGCCACCACCATTCCGGTCATCGCCTCGGGGGGCCTGGCCTCAATGGACGATATCGCTCGCATGACGCAGCCGGATTACCGGGTGCTCGAAGGCGCCATTTCCGGCCGCGCCCTCTATGACGGGCGCATTGATTCACGTGAAGCACTGGCTGTGCTCCGGGCGGCCGCGTGAGCCAGGATCGGGCCGGATCGGGGCAGCGCCGCTTTCCCTGGCTGGTCTATGGCATTATCTGGGCAGTCATTCTGCTGTTCACCCTGCTGCCGCTCTTCTCGGTGCTGTTCACTGCCGCGGTGGCCGAGGTCAATGGCTGCCAGGTCGACGAGGGCAGCGCCCATATCTGCATGGTCATGGGCCAGGACTGGGGCGAACTGCTCTACTTTACCGGCGTCATGGGCTGGCTGATGCTGGTCACGTTCCCGCTGGGCGGGGGCGCCTTCATCGTCTGGCTCATCATTCTGATCATTCATCGACTCGCCTGGCGGCGCGGACAGACCAGATTATCGTCATGACCCGCTCGACCCGTCTCAACTGCAAGGATTTCCGCCGGTGACCCTCAAGACCCGCCTCATTCCCTGCCTCGACGTCATGGATGGCCGTGTCGTCAAGGGCGTCAATTTCGTCGATCTGCGCGATGCCGGCGACCCGGTGGAAGCGGCCATGGCCTATGACGCCGCCGGGGCCGACGAGCTGACCTTTCTCGACATTACCGCCAGCCATGAGGGCCGCGACACCATTCTCGACGTGGTGTCGCGCACCGCCGAGCACTGTTTTATGCCGCTGACCGTGGGCGGCGGCGTGCGCAGTATCGAGGATATCCGCAAGCTGCTGCTGGCTGGCGCCGACAAGGTGGCGATCAATTCGGCGGCGGTAAACGATCCCGATTTCATCGCCCGCGCTGCCGACAAGTTCGGCAATCAATGCATCGTCGTCTCGGTCGATGCCAAGCAGCGCCTGGCCGAGGCGGTTGGGGGCGATAATCGCAGTGCCTGGGAAATCTTCACCCATGGCGGCCGCAAGCCGACCGGGCTGGACGCGGTGGAATTCGCCACCCGCATGGTCAGCCTGGGCGCCGGCGAATTGCTGGTGACCTCGATGGACCGCGACGGCACCAAGTCCGGCTTCGATCTCAAGCTGACCCGCGCCATTGCCGATGCGGTGGCGGTCCCGGTCATCGCCTCGGGCGGGGTCGGCAGTCTGCAGGACCTGGTCGATGGCGTGCTTGAGGGACATGCCAGCGCCGTGCTGGCCGCCTCGATCTTTCACTTCGGCACCTTCACCATTCCCCAGGCCAAGGCCTATCTGGCCGAACACGGTGTCGCCGTGCGCATGGACCGCCCGGCTTAGGTCTAAGGTGACGCCATGGCCGTTTTCTGCTCTAAGCCTGCCCCAAACACCGATCGACCGCGGCCCGAGGCCGAGGTCGATCCCGAGATCTCAAAATGGATTGCGGCCCGCGCAATGTCTTTGCGAGTGTGGAAGGACTGCGCATGCCCATGACCCTGGATGACCTCGACGCCCGCTTGGCGCGCCGCGCCGCCGCCTCCCCTGAGGAAAGCTATACGGCCAAGCTGATCGCCCGCGGCGTGGAAAAATGCGCGCAGAAACTGGGTGAGGAAGCCACCGAGGCGGTGATCGCCGCGGTCACCGCCAACCGGCCCGAACTGGTCAAGGAAAGCGCCGATGTGCTCTATCACCTGCTGGTGCTGCTGCGCGCTGCCGGCGTACCCCTGAGCGATGTCATGGCCGAGCTCGATAGCCGCACCGCCCAGTCGGGCCTGGCCGAAAAGGCCAGCCGCGGAAAGCCGTCCTGATGGGCAAGCGCAAGCCGGTTCTCGCCCCCTATCATCATTTCACCAAGGCCCAGTGGGGGGCGCTGCGCGCCGACGAACCCATGACGCTGACGCGCGAGGACATTGCCCGGCTGCGCACCCTCAGCGATCCGATCTCGCTTGAAGAGGCTGAAGAGACCTATCTGCCGCTGACCCGCCTGCTGTCATTTTACGTCGAGGCCATCCAGAACCTGCATTCGGTCTCGACGCGGTTTCTCGAAACGCCCGACCAGAAGGTCCCCTTCATCATCGGCGTCGCCGGTTCGGTGGCGGTGGGCAAATCGACCACGGCGCGTATCCTGCAGGCCCTGCTGCAGCGCTGGCCGGCCAGCCCCAAGGTCGATCTGGTGACGACCGACGGCTTTCTGCACCCCAATGCCGAACTCGAAAAGCGCGACATTATGGCCCGCAAGGGCTTTCCCGAAAGCTATGACCGCGCCCGCTTCGTGCAGTTTCTGGCCGATATCAAATCGGGCAAGGGCGGCGTCAGGGTCCCGGCAGTGAGGTGGTGATCGACCGTCCCGATATCCTGATCGTCGAGGGGCTCAATATCCTGCAGCCGGGCGAGCTGCCCAAGACCGGCGCGCCGATCCTCTTCGCCTCCGACTTCATCGATTTCTCCATCTATATCGACGCCGATGTCGACGATCTGGAGGCCTGGTTCATGGAGCGCTTCTTCCGCCTGCGCGAGACCGCCTTCAAGGACCCCAATTCCTTCTTCCGCCGCTTTGCCGAAATGAGCGAGGCCGAGGCCGGCGAGTTTGGCGCCATGGTCTGGCGCACCATCAACCTGCCCAATCTGCTCGATAATGTCCTGCCCACGCGCGGCCGTGCCGACCTGATCCTCAAAAAGGGCAAGAGCCACCTGATCGAGGAAGTCCAGCTCCGCCGGGTCTAGTACGTGCCGTGCTGGGGCTGGCTGAGAATGATCTGGTTGCCGTCCCCGTCGCGGAACTTGGCGGTCTTGAAGAAGTCGCCCATCGACTTGGCGACGGGCGTCAGGCCCTGCAGGCTGAGCCGCCCCAGTTCCGTGGCCAGATCGTCGACGATCAGCGTCAGCGTCGCCGCGCCCGCCTTGTCGCTATTGGCCAGGATCTGCACCCAGCCGCCGCTGGGCAGCTTCCACTCGGCCACATCGGCCATGGGGCGGGCATCGGCGGTGCGGCCGAACAGCTTTTCGTAGAAATCGAGCGCCTCGGTGATGTCGTCCACCGCGATACCGGCCAGCGCGTTGGTGATAGTCAAATCAGCGTCCTTGGTTTTATTGCCACCTCAACCCTACCATGTTGACCTTAATGGGGCGCTGTTGGCGTTTTGTCACGGCGCTGCTATAGCCCAGATCAAATCGGGAGACCAAATATGGCCGAACTCAAGGTAGTGGTAGCCGGCGCCGGTGGGCGCATGGGGGCAGCCAATATCCGCGCCGTGGCGGCACAGTCCGGCCTTGTCCTGCATGGCGCCCTGGCCAGTCTGCGCCTGCATGCAGCGGTCGACCGCCCCGGCAGCGCGGCCATCGGCCAGGATGCCGGCCTCTATGCCGGCATTGCTGCTCTGGGCGTCACCATCACCGACGATATCGATGCGGCCCTGGCCGGCGCCGATATCATTGTGGACTTTACCGCGCCCCAGGCCACGCTGACGCTGGCGACCCGCGCCGCCACCCTGGGCCTGGTCCATGTCATCGGCACGACCGGCTGCACGGAAGCCGACGAGGCGGCCATTGCCCGCGCTGCCGACCAGGGCGCCCGCATTGTCAAGTCGGGCAATTTTTCCATGGGCATGGTGGTGCTGGCCAATCTGGTCGAAAAGGCTGCCGCGGCGCTGGCCGACTACGATATCGAAATCCTCGAAATGCACCATAACCGCAAGGTCGATGCCCCCTCGGGCAGCGCCCTCATGCTCGGCGAAGCCGCCGCCCAGGGGCGCGACATCGCGCTCAAGGCACATTCGGTCCGCGTCCGCGATGGCCATACCGGTCCGCGCGAGGCCGGCAGCATCGGCTTTGCCACCCTGCGCGGCGGCACCGTGGTGGGCGACCATTCGGTAATCCTGGCCGGGCCGGGCGAAAGGCTCGAACTCAACCACCGCGCCGAGGACCGCTCGATCTTTGCCAATGGCGCCGTGCGCGCCGCCCTCTGGGCCGCCGGCCAGGCGCCGGGCCTTTATTCCATGGTCGACGTACTCGGCCTCAACGACTGAACAAGGACTGTATTGATGACCGGAACCCTGATCCTCGTCCGCCACGGCCAGAGCGAGTGGAACCTCAAGAACCTTTTCACCGGCTGGCGCAATCCGGACCTGACCGACAAGGGCATTGGCGAGGCCCGCGCCACCGGCCAGGCCCTCAAGGCCAAGGGCATCGTGCCTGACCTCTATTACACGTCCTCGCTACGCCGGGCCCAGCACACGCTCGACCTGATGCTCGAGGAAATGGGCATCGCCGACGTGACCATCATCCGCAATACTGCGCTCAACGAGCGCGACTATGGCGATCTGGGCGGCCTCAACAAGGACGATGCCCGCGCCAAATGGGGCGAGGAGCAGGTCCATATCTGGCGCCGCAGCTTTGACGTGCCCCCGCCCGGCGGCGAGAGCCTCAAGGACACCGCCGCCCGTACCCTGCCCTATTACGAGGCCGAGATCGTGCCGCAGCTCAAGGCCGGCAAGACCGTGCTCATTGCCGCGCATGGCAATTCGCTGCGCGCCCTGGTCATGGCCATTGAGGGTCTGACGCCCGACGAGATCCTGGCGCGTGAAATCGGTACCGGTGAACCGACGGTTTATCGCATCGGCCCGGATGGCAAGCTGGTCGAGCGCGTCACCCTCTGAGTCCTGCTGCTGCCCAGCAGCACCGGTTGCTCCTCGCGCGGCTCGACATAGAGCTTGAGCACCAGTGTGCGCACCACCGCAAAGATCGGCGTCGCCAGGGCGACGCCCATCAGCCCGAACAAGCTGCCCAGGACGGCCATGACGCTGAGCGACCAGGCCGGTGACAGTTTGATGATGCGCTGCTGCAGCGTCGGCGTCAGCACATAGCCTTCCAGGTTCTGGATCACCAGCAGGCCGATCGCGCCGATCAGCAGCGTATTGCCGTCCTCGGCCGCCAGCACCAGCAGGATCGGCACTGCCGAGATGATCGGCCCGAGGAAAGGAATGAAATTGAGGGCGCCCGCCAAAATGCCCAGGATCAGCGCATTGGGGACTCCCAGCGCCCAGAGCAGGCAGCCCACCAGCGTACCGATCAGCACCATCACGGCCAGCTGGGTGACCATCCAGCCGCGCAGCGACTCCCCGGTTGCGCCAAGCGCGTCGAGGATGCGGGCGCGATGCTGGCGCGGCACCAGCAGCAGGAAGCCGTCGCGATAGCCACCGGGATTGATGGCAAAGAACAGGCCCAGAAACAGGATGACCACGATGTCGCTGAAAACGCCCAGCGTGCTGCCGAACAGCGAACTGGCCTGGGTGAACAGGCCCCCCGGATCGGGCAGCATATCGCGCACGGTGGTTTCGAGTTCGGTCTGGTCGACGCCCCCCACAAGGCCCTGTTCTTCGAGCCGACCATAGAGCTCGGCTGTTTCGCTGCTCAGCAGGTCCCATAGGTCGAGCACGCTACGCCACAGGCTGAGACCGCCAAAGGTGAAGGCGAGACCAAGCGCCGCCCCGATCAGCACCGTGACAATGGCCAGCAGGGCCGGACGCGGCAGCGGCAGCACGCGGCGCAGCCCGCGTATGGCAGCATCGAGCACCGTGGCGATCAGGATGCCGGAAAAGATCACCAGCAGCGAATGCGACACATGCCAGGCCAGCATCAACGCGGCCGCCACGAAAATGGCAATGATCAGGGGGTGAAGGCTGACGGGCATCGGGGCTCCAGGGCTTGGCTGTCTCTGACTAAACCCCAGGCCGCCCCTTCGTTCCACCACCGAGCCGATTCACGTGAAACCCTCCGGCGGGGCCCCTCTCAATGCGCCGCCGCGATGACCCCGGCCTCCCAGCCCAGAATGGCCCGCTTGCGCGGCACGCCCCAGTGATAGCCGGTCAGCGCCCCCGACATGCCGACGACGCGGTGGCAGGGCACCACAAAGCTGATCGGGTTGCGGCCCACCGCCGCCCCGACCGCCCGCGATGCGCTGGGACGCCCGATATGGCTGGCCACCGCCGAATAGGTTGTCGCCTTGCCCACCGGGATCTTGAGCAGGGTTTCCCAGACCTTGACCTCGAAATCGGTGCCGATCAGCACCACCCGCACCGGCTGCTCGGCCGACCAGCGCCGGGGATCGAAGGCCTGCGCCACCAGGGGCGCGATACGGTTGTCGTCCCGGGTGAACCGCGCCCGCGGCCAGCGATTGGCCAGATCGGCAAAAGCCTGGTCGACACTGGTATCGGCATCGGCAAAGCCCAGCCCGCTCATGCCATATTGAGTGGCGGTGACCACTGCCGTGCCAAAGGGAGATGGGGCGGCCCCCCAGATCATGTCGAGCCCGTCGCCGCCGGCCCGGAAAATGCCGGGCGGCATGGCCTCATAGGTGACGAACAGATCATGCAGCCGCGAGGTCGAGCTCAGTCCCACCGCATAGGTAGTGTCGAGGACGCTCTGATTGGCCCGCAACAGGCTCTTGGCATGGTCGAGCGCCACGGCCTGGGCAAAGCTCTTGGGCGACAGCCCGCACCAACGGCGGAACAGCTCGGTCAATTGCCGTTCGCTGAGACCGAGTGCCCGGGCAAAGCCATTGAGGTCGGCCACGTCCGGTCCGTTTTCGCTGAGATAGCGGATCGCCGCGCGAATGGTGTCGTAGTCGTTCTGCGGTGCCATCTGCGCCATCTGGTTCATGGCCACCCCATCCTCGTGCTGGTTGTCATGGCCTTGCTGTAGGATCGAATGCGGGGCGATGCGACCCGGTTTTTACCGGCGGCTCAGCTGCGGGCGCGCCGCAATGCCGTGCCGAGCGCCTTGGCAAAGCTCGACTTGTCTTCCGGGCTGAGAAACGATCCCAATTCCGCTGTACCGGCGGCGTCGCGCAGCAGAATGGCGACGGTCTGTTCATAGGCATCACGGGTCAGCATCAGCCGCGTGGTGACGGGGTCGAAGCGCCGCAGCATGGTCGCGCCGGCACTGTCGGTGACCTGCCATTCGATCTGCTCGGGCCAGACGGTGACCAGTTCCCGCCTTTTGCCCTTGCGCAGGCTTACATAGAGCCCGCCGGCCAGACAGATTGCCGTCAGCCCCATCAGCATGGCGACGGCCAGAGCGTCCAGGGACAGCAGCAAGAGGCCCGGCGCCGCAACAATCAGCAGCACCAGCGCGGCCGCCAGCCAGCTCCTGCCCGCGCCCAGCGCACGGTGGGGCGTCAGTTCGGCGGCAAACAGCGGTGTGGTGGTCGTGGCTTGCATTGGCATGTCGGCCTCTTGGCGACTAACTATAGGCCCAGAATCAGAGGCGAGAGAATGCCCAAACCCAAAAAAGTGAAGACCCTGCCCCCAGCCGATATCGAGGCCATCTTCGCGCGCTTTGCCGAAATCGAGCCCGAACCCAAGGGCGAGCTCGACTATACCAGCGCCTTTACCCTGCTGGTGGCGGTGGTGCTCTCGGCCCAGGCGACCGATGTGGGGGTCAACAAGGCGACCAAGACCCTGTTCCAGCTCGCCCCCACGCCCGCGGCCATGGTCGCCCTGGGGCCCGAGCGGATCGAGGCGCTGATTCGCACCATTGGCCTGTTCCGCACCAAGGCCAAAAACGTCTATGCGCTGAGCCAGCTCTTGCTGGAGCGGCATGGCGGCGAGGTGCCGGCCGACCGCGAGGCGCTCGAGGCCCTGCCCGGCGTCGGGCGCAAGACCGCCAATGTCGTGCTCAATATCTATTTCAAGCAGCCCGCCATTGCCGTGGATACCCACCTGTTCCGCGTCAGCAACCGCACCGGGCTGGCGCCGGCCGCCACGCCTTTGGCGGTCGAGCAGATCCTGCTCAAGGTGATTCCCGCGCATTATCTGCTGCATGCCCATCACTGGCTGATCCTGCATGGGCGCTATATCTGCAAGGCGCGCAAGCCGGAATGCTGGCGCTGCCCGATTGCCCAATGGTGCCGCTTCACCCCAAAGACGCCCCTGCCCAGCGTGCCGGCAGCCGGGCATCAGGGTTAGCACTAACCGCGGGCCATGATCGCCGCAAAGATCGGGATCAGCAGCAGGAAGCCGGCCTGGATATGCAGGAAGCGGCGGTTGCGGCGGATGGCGGCGGCATCGGGGCTGAAGCCGGTATCGGCCCTGTGGGCGGCCTGCCATTGGCGGATCGCCAAAGTCGGCGGAATGGTCAGCAGGCGCACGATCAGGAAGGCGCCCATCTTGCCCCAGAAGGCGTGAGTGGCGGCATAATATTCCCAGCCGGCCGCGCCAAACAGCACCCTTAGCACGCCCACGACAACGACCAGCCCCGCCACCGCCCCATAGGCCGCGTCGAGCCGGGCTAGCTGGCCGATGCGGGCGCCCTCGAGGCCCGGCCGCAACAAGGTGAATTCGGCGGCGAAGAGGCCCACCAAGCTGAACACCACCAGATGGTGGGCAATCGTCAGGATCAGGTCGACAGGCATTGGCGGGGCCCTCCGGCACATGTTATCAACGCTCACATCTATTCTCCCAGAAGTAAGCAATGTCAACATCCCTGCCCAACGCCCCCTATCATCATGGCAATCTGCGCCAGGCCTTGCTCGAGGCCGCCCTGCTGATTCTCGAACGCGAGGGCGAGGCGGGCCTGGGCCTGCGTGACCTGGCCCGGGCGGTGGGGGTCTCGCCGGCAGCGCCCTATCGGCATTTCGACAGCCGCGCCGCCTTGCTCGAAGCTTTGGCCGTCACCGGCTTCCAGCGCTTTACGGCCCTGATGAATGCCATTGCCAGCAATGACATGCTCGATCCGGTGACGGCCATGGGCCGCACCTATGTCAAATTTGCGCTGGATAATCCCAACCTCTTCCGCCTGATGTTCTCGCCCGTGCTGCGGCGCGACAATCGCCCCGGCCTGCAAATGGCGGCGCATGCCGCCTATCAGACGCTGCGCCATGTCACGGGGCAGGATCTGGCCAGCAGCCGCGTCGCGGCTCTGGCCGCCTGGGCCCGGGTGCATGGCC
Source organism: uncultured Devosia sp. (assembly GCA_963975335.1). Classification (GTDB taxonomy): domain Bacteria; phylum Pseudomonadota; class Alphaproteobacteria; order Rhizobiales; family Devosiaceae; genus Devosia. Next base: position 11,793 of record CAXBHD010000029.1, read on the forward strand.
TGGCCGTGCTGCTGCTCGACGGTCAGATCGCCGTCGAGGCCGGCGAGGATATCGAGGCGCTGGTCACTGCGGTCATCGATCAGCGCTGAACCCAGGCGTTGCGCCCGGCCCGGCCTTGCTCTAAACCGGCATCCGGCTTTCTCATCCCGGATCCGTTCATGACCCAGACCCGCTTTGACGTCCTCACCATCGGCAATGCTATCGTCGATATCATTGCCCCGGTGGAACCCGGCTTCATTGAGCGCGAGGGCATGAAGGAAGGCATCATGCACCTGATCGACACGGATCGGGCCGAGGACCTCTATGGCAAGATGCCGTCTAGCCGTCAGCAGATCTCGGGCGGCAGCGCTGCCAATACCGCCGCCGGCATCGCCTCTTTGGGCGGTCGCGCCGCCTTTGTTGGCAAGGTGGCCGATGACGTGCTGGGGGATGTCTTCGAGGCCGATCTCAACGATATCGGCGTGCATTACAATACCAGCCGGCTCAAGAATGGCGCCTTGACCGCCCGCTCGATGATCTTTCTCAGCGAAGATGGCGAGCGCACCATGAATACCTATCTGGGCGCCTGTCACCAGCTGACCGAGGCCGATATCCATCCCGACGAGATCGGCGGCGCCGCCATCACCTTCATGGAAGGCTTTTTGTGGGATCCCGTGGAAGCCAAGAAGGCCTTCGTGCTGGCCGCCCACTATGCCCACAAGCATGAACGCGCTGCCGCGCTGACGCTTTCCGATCCGTTCTGCGTCGATCGTTTCCGGGCTGAATTCCTGGACCTGATCCGCTCCAAGACCATCGACTACGTCTTTGCCAATGTGCATGAGCTCAAGTCGCTCTACGAGACCGACGATCTGGGCGAGGCGGTGCGCCAGATCGCCCAGGATGCCGAAGTCGCCGCCATCACCATGGGTGCTGACGGCGCCATGGCCGTGTTCAATGGCGAAGTGGTGTCGGTGCCGGCCTATCCTATCGACAAGGTTGTCGACGCTACCGGCGCCGGCGACCTCTTTGCCTCGGGCTTCCTGCTCGGCCTGGCGCGCAACCAGACCATGGAATCCGCGCTCAAGACCGGGTGCCTCGCCGCCCATGAAGTGATCAGCCATATCGGCGCGCGTCCACAGGTGGCGCTGGACGGGTTGGTCAGCAAGCACGGCCTCGCCGTCTAGCGCCTCCTGCCGCTTATCCTCGGCACTGCCTGCCCATGAGATCCTTGTCCCGAACATTTTTCGGGGCGGGGCATGGGACAAGCAATACCGCAAGCTGACAACCGCCAACAGCTGATCGGCATCGCGCGGCAGCGCGCTTTCGACACCTATCTGCGCTTCGGCCGCTGGCCCGAGACGCCATCTTCGGCAGCAGAGCGCAAGGCGGTCGACCCCGCCTCTGCGGTCCCGGCCAAGGCGACGCGGTTCTACGTCTGGCGCTCAGCCGGCGACGACAAGGTCCGCGACAGTCATGCGGAACGCAACGGGCAGCTCTTTGCCTGGGCTGACCCGCCCGCCGGCGGCCATCCCGGCACCGAGCCCAATTGCCGCTGCTGGGCCGAACCCTATTACGGCGATCCCGCCATCCCCGATGCCTTGCAGCCGCTGCGCCACGACCATCAGGTCGATGCGACCGGGCTCATGGCCTGGGCCAGCATCGAGACGCTGACGCGGTCCGATGGCAGCCTGGCGCAAAGCCTCGTCACCGCCCGCGACGGCACGCAGATCCGTGCCGAGTTTGCCGGCACCCGCGTGTCGCGGCGCGTGACCCTGCCCACCGGCGAGACGGTGCGCCTCGATAGCAGTGCCGGTGTCCAGTCAGTCTCTATCGGGGACGATCCACGCCCGCTGTTCCAGTCGGCCTGGACAGCGCGGGGCCCCAGGGTCATCCGCGCCCGCCAGCACGTCGCCTTTCTGGGGGATGCGCAGACCCTCATCGATCCGGATGTCGGCGCCGACCCGGCGGCCACCGGACGCGAGCCGGCGGTCGTCACCATCCTCCCCAATGTGTCCGGCCTGCTCACGCTGGCGTTCGTCTCGCTCTATTCGATGCTGCAGGCGGCGCCGGCAAGCCAGGGCCTGAGCGAGGGCGACGAGCCGGTTGTGGTGTTCCGGGCGTGGACAGTGGGCCCTAATTCTCAACCAATTCCGATATTCGTCGATGCAATGACGGCCGAGCAAATCAAGCAAACCTGCACGAGGCTGAGTGACGTGCAGGAATGGGCGGACGAAGCAGTTGCAGTTCTCGAGACCGAGAGGCCAAATCTTACAGAACAAACCTACGGCATCAGAGTGCATGGCTATGTCGACAGAATTATCAGACTTAAAAAATCGGAATTTCCGCTGCTCTATGAGGATATACATTCCGAAATATCGTTTCTCCCTTCCGGCCAACCTGCCTATCGAGGCCAGACATCGAGTGTGCGATATGACGTTTATGAGACGGTGCCGCCGCAAAATCCGGAACTGGTCTGCGTTTTCGATATCAAAACTGGGGATGCTCGAATTCGCTTTGAGCAACTCACGCGCATGGCGGCGAGCGCTCGTGCCAGCAATCCGGGCGCCATGATACTCATTTTAGAAGTGCACCCAAACAGTAACCACGGAAACGGCCGCAGGTAACGCCACAAAGTGACGCCCCGTCGACGCATTCCTGGCCAGACTATTGAGAGGAACATGACAACACGCGCCGACATAAGACGGTGGGTCCGCCCGCTTCTGGCAACAGATCGGGATCTCGTCCTGCTCGGGCGTGAGCTGTTTTTGACGCCCGTCCACCACCTGCTGCGCGGTCTGCTCATCGACCGGACACGCAGCGCGAGTTGGTCGACAGTCCATTATGCTATAATTCCCCTGTTCGACTGTCCGGCCACGGAAAAGAGCTTTGCGTGGAGCGGCACACTCCAACTAGGCGAGAATACGGGATACTCCTTTCCCGCGGATTTTAGGCGAGAGAGCGACCAGGCACTCACCGATCTGCGCTGCGTGGATTCGATAAGCGATTTTTTTGGGCAGGTAGAGAGGAATGACCTAGTGGTTCCCAGACTGTTCGGCGTCCACCGGTTATCCACCTACTATCGCGACCATGGCGTAGCGCTTGCAGCGTTGGGGCGGTTGAACGAGGCCTCTCTTGTCCTGCAGAAACTCACAGCGGACTGGGCGGAGTACCAAGACGTCCTGGGGCAGGCAGAGGCATTGCTAGCCAAACGCGGCAACAACGTCGTCGCTCGGTTCAAGCATGATCGGGCCATGGCCGAGCTGCAAAATATCGAACACCTGCTTGCGTTAAGAAAATTGATCGAAGCGCGGGATCGACCAGGTATTGGCAGGCTTCTGCGAAACTGGGAACGACACAACGCGCGGCTTTGGGGCGTTGAACAACTCTGGGAACCCACCCCGTTTCCAGTGGAGAAAGTATCTTGACCGGCTTCCCTCTTATCCCAAGCTCTCCCGCATCATTGCTAGTGCATGCGCCGTCATGCGCACGCCGCCCGAGGCCATGACGACGATTGCGGAGGTCAAGCGCTGGACGCGGCCGATCCTGGCCGAGCATCCCGATCTGGCGCTCAAGCCGCGTCTGCTTTACCTGCGGCCGGTCCACCATATCTATCGAACCATCATGTTCATGGGCTCGTCGGACCGCACCCATCCCAAGCCGAGGTCGAATTACCACCTGCTTATTGCGCCCCCCGGCGCCTACTCCAGCAATAACTGGGACTGTGAACTGATCGCAGGTTGGTCCACCGATGCCGACTTTCCGGATCGGCTTGCTCGAGTCATTCGTGAGTCTCTCGATCATGAACTGCGGCCCTTGGAGACGATCGAGGGTCTCTACACTTTCATCGGCAAGGACGCTGCTGATTGGGGCTATCTGCTGGAACGTCTGTCCCACGGTGCCCCGCTTCATGCGGTGACGCCGGCCGCATTGGGTCGGCTGTCCGAGGCCTGTGATGTGGCGCAGACCTATATCGATAACAATGAGGGTCCATTGCTTCAAAGGCTCGCGAGACAGGAAGAAGAGGCAACGCGCGGCCGACGTCACCAACGTGAAGACGCTCTTTCCTGGGCCAAATTGACCCGTCGCTTTCTCCGGCCAATGGAAGAGCTCAGGCAATTGATTGCGGTGGCCAAGCTCAACGACCGCCAAGCTGTAGCTGCGCTGCTGCATCAGTGGGAAGCGCAGAACGCCCGGCGGCACGACATCGAAGACGTCTGGGAGCCGACGCCCTTCCCGCTTGAACGCGATCTTTAGGGGCAGGCCGTTGACCTCGGCCGCTGAAATCAGAAAATGGACCCGATCGATCAGGGCGCGGCGCGCCGATGTCATCTTGCGCGATCGGAAACTGCTTGTCCTTCCGATAAGTCATGTCATCTGCGGCGTGAATTTTCCGGGGTCGTGGGACAAAACCCTGCCCCGCCCGAACTGGTTTCTGTCGCTCACCTTCACACCTCCAACAGGGACATTCGGCGGCAAGTGGAGGGTCCCACTTCCTGCTGGGCGGTCCACCGATCCCGGGTTTCTCGAAAAGCTCGACGCGGTGCTCGAAAAGACAGTCGATGAATCGTTGACCCCTCTGTCTTCGTTGCCAGCTTTTTACGAGTCGACCATTCCACCACGCCCCGCATCAACAAGCGGTGGGGATTGGGAATGTCTTGCCGACCACGCAGATAACTATGCGCCAGTTCTGGCGGCGCTGGGTCGTCTAGAAGAGGCTGCTGCTGTGGCCTTCGGCTACGTCGAAACGTGGGAGCAGAGATGGCTGAGCAGTCTGGCCGAAGGCAAAGCAATGATTGCTGGGTACAGAAGAAGGGCGATGGGACGAGACGCTGTCGAGTTTGCCACGCATCAACTATCCCTTATCGCCGATCTTAAAACTCTAGCCAAACTAACTGACGCCGGCGACACGGCTGCGGTCGCAGCCTTGCTACGAGATTGGGAGCTGAAGAAGATACAACGCTGGGGGCTGGATGATGTCTGGGAGCATCAGCCCTTCCCCCTGGAGTTGTAGCGCTTGTCTAAGCTTGAGCCCCCAAGCTCTCCCGCATCATCGCCAGCGCATCCGCCGTCGATCCGGTCGGCCGGAATTCCAGCCCCACGGCGCCGGCATAGCCCTGCGCTTCGAGCCAGGCCAGTTTCTGCTTGATGGGCAGGCCCCCGCTGCCGGGCTGGTTGCGGCCGGGATGGTCGGCGATGTGGACATGGAACACCCGGTTCAGCCGGCCCGAGAGGACCGTCTCGGGATCCTCGCCCATCACCATGGAATGGTAGAGGTCATAGGTCAGCCCGATCTCGGGCCGGTCGACGGCCTCGACAATGTCGAGCGCCTCGGCTGTGCTGGTGAGATAATAGCCGGGATGATCGACGCGGTCATTGAGCGGCTCCAGCGCCAGTCTGACGCCCGACCCGGCCAGCACCTCGGCCGAACGCGCCACGGCCAGGGTCAGCGCCTCATGCTGGCGCGCCCGCCCGACGCCCACCAGCAGCGGCCCCGACTGGCAGATCAGGATCGGCGCGCCCAGGCGCATGGCGACGTCGCGACTCTTTTCCAGCCCGATGAGAAAACGATCGTGGTCACTCTCGCGGGTCAGTTCGGCAAAGGGCTCGGCAACCATGCCGGCCAGGTTGACGCCGGTCTCTGCCAGCGTCCGTTCCACCGCATCGAGATTCTTGTTGGACCACAGCCAGAATTCGACCAGATCGAACCCGGCCGCCTTGGCCAGACCGATGCGCTGCGGAAAATGCGTCGTCTCGGGGACGAACAGCATCTCGATACAGGCAGAATATCTGGTCATGCCAGGCGGGTCCCGCCAGCCATTTCGCTGAGGATCGCCCGCGCCGCCGCCGCCGGGTCGGCGGCCTCGATGATCGGCCGCGCCACCACCAGGTGGCTGGCGCCGGCGGCAAGCGCCTCGGCCGGGCTCATCACCCGCTTCTGGTCGCCCAGGGCACTGCCGGCCGGGCGGATGCCGGGCGTGACAATGGCCATGGCCGGCCCGACAATGGACCGGACCATTTCAGCCTCATGCGCCGACGCCACGAGGCCGCCAATCCCGGCATCGCGCGCCTGCTGCGCCCGCAGCGCCACAAGGCCGGCGGTGTCGCGGGCAAAGCCGGCTTCCTTGAGGTCGGCATCGTCCATCGAGGTCAGCACCGAAACGCCCAGGATGGAGAGGCCCGAGCCGGCTGCGCCCTTGACGGCGGCGCGCATGCATTGCGGATAGGCATGCACGGTCAGCATGGTGGCGCCTGTCTCGGCGATGGCGGCGACGCCCTTTTCAACCGTATTGTCGATATCGAGCAGCTTGAGGTCGAAAAACACTTTCTTGCCGGCGGCGAGGAGTGCCTTGCCCAGAGCAAAGCCGTCGGCGCCGTAAAAGCACTGATAGCCGATCTTGTAGAAATCGACCGCGTCGCCGAGCAGCGCCACGATTTCCTCGGCGCGCGCGCGCGACGAAACGTCCAGACCCACGATCAACTGGCCAGCCATGGTCTTGCCTCCGATGTGATTGATGGCCTGCACCTAGAGGATTTGCTGCTGCGCCGCAACTGGACTAGCCGAACCAGCCGGGCGCGACGTCTTCCATCGCCACCCATTCACCGCCGAGGCGCGGCGGGTCGAGGTCAAAAGCAAAGCAATTGCCGCCGCCGGGGTTGGCCAGTCGCCGCTGGTCCTCGCTGCGCGCGATGCTGCGCCCGCCGACATGGCATTTGAGCAGCGTGCCGACGGCGCCATGGCCGCAGAACACGGCGGGCGTGTCGGCGGGCACGCTGGCCAGAGCGGTGGTGATGGTGTCGACAATGCGCTGCTGCGCGTCCACCGCCCTTTCCCAGCCATCGGCACTGACGGCCGGTTCGGCAAAGAACCGGTCGGCCATGGCCTCGAACAGGCTGGGCGGCAGAAAGCCGGTGGCGCTGCGATCATTCTCGCCCATCCGGTGATCGCTCAGCACCGGCGTGCCCGCCGCAGCGGCCAGGATATCGGCCAATTGCATGGCCTTGGTCTCGCGGCTGGAAAAGATCATCGCCCCGACCGGCACCACGCCGCGCGCGGCAAAGGCCTCGGCCCGCTGCCGTCCCAATGCCGACAGCCGCCACAGCGGCACCGGAATCTGGGCATCCATCTCCACCTGCGGATGGGTCACATAGAGTGCGCGCATCGCCTAGCCTCGGCTGAAATGGGTCAGTTCATGCACCATCTGCTCCACCTTGCGGATGATCGCCGGCTCGAGGAAATCGCCATTCACGTCGAACGCCTCCTCGGCCGGGCCGATGCCGAGCAGCGTCGGCACTACCAGTGCGCCGACCTTGGTCAGCGATTCGCGCAGGTGGCTCAGCGACCAGACGGTGCCATATTTGCCCGAGCTGACCCCGCCAATGCCGAAAATGGCGTGGCGGAACGGGCTCGGCTTCTGCCGGCTGATCCAGGTAATGGCATTGACCAGCAGCGGCGGCAGACCGCCATTATATTCGGGCGTGGCAATGAAGACGATGTCATGGCTGCGCCACAGGGCAGCCAGCCGCACCGCTGCCGCCGGCACATTCTCGGCCTCCAGATCCTCGTTGAAGATGGGCAGGTCGAAATCACCCAGGTCGAGCGCGGTGACCTCCACCCCTGCCGCCTCAAGCTGGCGGCCCATATGGGCCTGCAATTTGCGGTTGTGTGAGCCCCTGCGAATGGAGCCCGAAAGCGTCAGTGCCGTCTTCATCTTGCATTCCTATTGCCGAGATGTCGAAATTGACCCGGCTGACCCGTCGCTGCAAGACAATTGGCGAGCCGGCACCCATTCGGCAGCCTGCCACCACAGGAGACTACCTATGACCGCCTCGATCTTCGTCAATATTCCGGTGCGCGACCTGCCGGCCGCCATGGCCTACTACAAGGCATTGGGCTTTGCCCATAATCCGCAGTTTTCCGATGAGACCGGCGCCTGCGTGGTCATCGACGACACCATCTATGTCATGCTGCTGACGCATGAGAAGTTTCTCGGCTTTTCGCCCAAGCCCATTCCGGACCCCAAAACGCATACCCAGGCGCTTTACGCCCTGTCGCGCGACAGCCGGGCCGCGGTGGACGCCCTGGCCGAGGCCGCGCTCAAGGCGGGCGGCAGCGAGATCCGCGCGGCGCAGGATCACGGCTTCATGTATGCCCGCTCGATCGCCGATCTGGACGGCCATGTCTGGGAATATTTCTGGATGGATGCCAGCCAGATGCCGGAGGCGTGAGGCCTTACCGAAATAAGGGTCTGAGTGTTCGTGCCATGCGGGCATAGCCCGCATGGCCTTAAGCCCTCAATTCGCCCCGCCGGCGCGAATTGGCGCGTAGCGCCGGGCTCAAGCGTCAAACATCTTCTTGAGCTTGTCGAAGAAGCCGCCTGAAGTCGGGTTGGTCTCGCCGGTCTCGAGCTTGGCAAATTCCTCGAGCAGTTCGCGCTGCTTGCGGCTGAGCGCCTGCGGTGTCTCGATATCGAGCTGCACATAGAGATCGCCAACATCCTTGCTGCGCAGCACCGGCATGCCCTTGCCCTTGAGCCGAACGCGCTGGCCCGGCTGGGTACCGGCGGCAACTTTG
>CAXBHD010000030.1:0-20292 GCA_963975335.1 uncultured Devosia sp.
ATTATCGAAGCAGGCTTTCCCATTGCCTCCAATGGCGATTTTGAAGCCGTCGTCGCCGTGGCCAAGCAGGTCAAGCGCGCCACCGTGGCGGGTCTCGCCCGCGCCATTACCGCCGATATCGACCGGGCCGGCGAAGCGGTGCGCCATGCGCAAAAGGGCCGCATCCATACCTTCGTCTCCACCTCGCCGATCCATCTGGCACACCAGATGAAAAAGACCGAGGACGAGGTGATCGAGATCATCTCGCGCACCGTGGCCCATGCCCGCAACCTGATCGACGATGTCGAATGGTCGGCCATGGACGCCACGCGCACGCCGATGGAATTCCTCAAGCGCTGCGTCGATGCGGCGATCCGGGCTGGTGCCACCACCATCAACCTGCCCGATACGGTGGGCTATGCGGTGCCCGACGAGCATTTTGCCATGTTCAAGACCATTATCGAGAGCGTGCCCAATGCCGACAAGGCGATCTTTTCGGTGCATTGCCATAATGATCTGGGCCTGGCCGTGGCCAATTCGCTGGCCGGTGTGGCCGGTGGCGCCCGCCAGATCGAATGCACGGTCAATGGCCTGGGCGAACGCGCCGGCAATGCCGCGCTCGAAGAGGTGGTGATGGCGCTGCGCACCCGCGGCGACGTGCTGCCGTTCCACAGCGAGATCGAGACCACCCATCTCGCGCGTGCCAGCAAGATCGTTTCGGCGGCGGCCAATTTCCCGGTGCAGTATAACAAGGCCATTGTGGGCAAGAATGCCTTTGCCCATGAGAGCGGCATCCATCAGGACGGCATGCTCAAAAATGCCGAAACCTATGAGATCATGACGCCGGCCAGCGTCGGCATCAAGGAAACCACTTTGGTGATGGGCAAGCATTCCGGCCGCGCCGCCTTCAAGGACAAGCTGCGCGAGCTCGGCTATGACCTGGGCGACAATGCCTTCCAGGAGGCCTTTGTGCGCTTCAAGGATCTGGCCGACCGCAAGAAGCATGTCTATGACGCCGATATCGTGGCGCTGGTGGATGACGAGGTCGGCTCGGTCGGCGATCGCATCAAGCTGGTCGACATGGAAGTGGTGTCCAAGACTGGCGGCGTGCACAAATGCGACATGACGCTGAGCATCGACGGCGTCGAGAGCGCGGTCAGCTTCGAGGGTACCGGCTCGGTCGACGCGATCTTCAACGCCATCAAGGCGGCGGTCGGCCAGGAGCCGCATCTGGTGCTCTATGCGGTGGACGGCGTGACCGGCGGCACCGATGCGCAGGCCTCGGCGCATGTGCGGCTCGAAATGAACGGCCGGATCGTCTCGGGCAATGCGGCCGAGCCCGATACGCTGGTGGCCTCGGCCCGGGCCTATCTCAATGCCTATAACCGCCTGCTGATCGAGCGCGGCGCCGCCGCCCAGGGTGCGATGGCGGGCTAGGCCTGCCGCCGGGCCGGACGAATATCAGCCCTGCCGGCGCAGCCCTTGCGTCGGCAGCCCCGTTCCGGCACCACTACCGGCCGATGCGGTAGACGGGGCATAGCATGACAGTGACGGCAGAACTGCGCGGCATGGCGACGGCGGGCCTTCTGGCCTTTGTCCTCGTGCTGCTCCTGGTCAGCGTACCGACCAGCCTGCCGGGGGTGGAACTGCTGCAGAGCCTGCGCTTCCACCTGGCGGCGCTGGGCATTCCCCTGGCCATTATCCTGTTTGCCACGCGGGCGCTGTGGCGCGGCCTGCTGGTGGTCACCTTCATGCTGGCCAGTGCGGGGCAGGGCATGCTGCCGCTGCTGGCGGGCTATGAGGCGCGGGCCGCCGTGACGGGGGAGACCCTGGGCGAGATCGAGGTGCTCAGCTTTAACGTCCTGTCGGGTCGGGACGGCCGGGCGGCGGCCGATTTCATCATCGCCCAGGCCCCCGACATTGCCGTCATCATGGAAACGCCGGGCATCGAGCGCTATCTGGACGCGATCGCGGCGGTGCTGCCCTATCGGCTGGGCTGCGATGTCCGGGCAAGCTGCGACATATCGGTATTTTCGCGCACCCCGCTGCAGCGCGCCAGCATGTATCAGATGCCGCCCTATTTCCACGAGCGGCTGGCCGTGGTGACGACCGAGATCGACGGCGTGCCGGTCACGGTGGCCGGCATGCATCTGTCCAAGCCCTATTTCGACAGCGCCGCCTGGGGCGAGCTGCAATATGCCCATGCCGTGCTCAAGAGCCTGCCCGGGCGGGTGATCCTGGCAGGGGATTTCAATGCGGCGGCCTGGTCCGACCAGATTGCCGGCTTTACCGAGGCGCTCGATCTGGTGCCGCCTCCCGGGCATCCGGCGACCTGGCCGGTCAAGGCCGGGCCGCTGGGCGTGCCGATCGACAATATGTTCACCCGCGGCCCGCTGCTGATCGAGGATATTGCGGCGCTCGATGACAGCTATGGCTCCAATCACCGCGCGCTGCTGGCCAGAATCAGCCTGCGGGCGGCGTCCTCGCCATAGCGGCCAGGGCCTGGGGCAGGGCAGCGCCCAGAATATCGAGTTCGGCGTCGCTGCCCACGCTGATGCGGATGCAGTGGTCGAGCCCCGGCGCCATCGGCTTGCGGATGAAGACCCGCCGGTCGGCCAGGGCGGCCAGCAGGCCCGCCGCATAGGCGGCGTCGCGGCCGGTATCCACGGTGACGAAATTGGTAGCCGAGGGCAGGGGGATCAGGCCATTGGCGCCGGCCATGGCGGTGATACGCGCCCGCGCCGCGGCCGTGCGCTGCACGACATCGGCCAGGTGGTCACGGGCCGCGATGGCGGCGATGGCGCCGGCATGGGCGACAGTGTTGACGCCGAAATGGTTGCGCACACGGTCAAAGGCGCGAACTGTCTTGGGCGCACCCACGCCATAGCCGCAGCGCAGCCCCGCCATGCCATATGCCTTGGAAAAGGTGCGCAGGCGCAGCAGGTTGGGCCGGCCAGTGTCGAGCGGCGGCAGTGTGCCGGCCGGGGCAAATTCGCCATAGGCCTCATCGAGCAGGATCAGCGTCTGCGGCGGCACGGCCGCGATGAAGGCGGCGACCGCATCGGCATCGTGCCAGCTGCCCATGGGATTGTCCGGATTGGCCAGATAGACCATGGCGGCATTTTCGCGCTGTGCCGCGGCCGCCAGCCCCGCCAGATCCTCGGCATTGCCGCGATAGGGCACGCTGACCAGGCGGGCGCCAAAGCCGGCTGCGTGGTAGTTGAGCGTGGGATAGCCGCCCAGCGAGGTGACGACCGCCTGTCCGGGCGCCGCATAAAGCCGGACGGCCAGGCCCAACAGCCCGTCTATGCCCTCGCCGATGACAATGGCCTCGCTGGCCAGGCCCAGATGGCGCGCCAGGGCCTGCCGCAGGTCATGGTTTTCCGGGTCGGCATATTTCCAGCTATCCGGGAGTGCCGCCGTCATGGCCGCCAGCGCCGCCGGCGCTGCGCCGAACGGGCTTTCATTGGCGCCGAGCCGCGCAAGGAAGCGTTGGCCCAGGCGCCGCTCCAAAGTCTCGGGGCCGATAAAGGGCACGGTATCAGGCAAGGCAGCGGCGATCGGCGCGAGACGGGGATAGGGCAAGGGGTGGCTTTCCAAGGGGTGATTCCGGCTGAGCACGCCGGCGACGAATGCGGCGGAAAACGAGGCGAATTGTGGCAAGGCGATGAAATTAACGCCAGCGAGGAACATTTCAAATATATACTGCGGCGGTTTGTAATGTCCGTTGCCATTTTGGCCGTCCAATACGCAGTATCAGCCATAGTATTTGTTTGCGTTTCCCTGCAGTTATACACAGAGAATTTTTTATTTTGATGGGGCTGGTCCAGCGTTTGCAAGGACTTTCAACGACTTCTTGCAGTGGTACGCATTTTATTCAAATTGTCATCATGTCAGCAAGTTTGGTGAAACTATGCTGGCTCACTCTGGAGCGTGCCATAGGCGGCAAATTATTCACAACCCATTTTAATAAAAGGAGCTCGGATCATGCCGACTATTTATCTCCGTGCCCGGGACCATTTACAGCAGGCCGCAGCCATTTTGCGCGGCAGTGACGGTCAGTCGCTGCAATTGCTCAATATCGTCGAGCGAACCATCAGTCTGATTGACGACCTGCCCGTTCCGGCCCCGGCGGTACAGGACAATGTGCTCGACTTTGCTGCGTTCAAGGCGCGTCATGCCCATTACAACTAGGCTGCTGGCGCTCTTGTGCGCATCTGCTGCCATTATCCGTCCCGACGGTATTATCCGCCGCCGGGACGGTGCCATGTCATCGCACCGGCAGATGGGGGGCTGCCGCACCGCCTCGATCCCCTCAAATGAGGAAAATTAAAACAGGCGCTAGACAGCGCGGAATCCCTTTGCTAGAGAGCGCCTACTTTGGAAGCTCCAGTAGGGGCGAGTAGCTCAGCTGGTAGAGCAGATGACTCTTAATCATCGGGTCCACGGTTCGAATCCGTGCTCGCCCACCAAAGCCTTCTTCTTTTATGACCGTCTGGTTATGCGGATCCCCTAACCCGGGATGCCGCCTGTCCATGCCTGCGGCTGGCCGGGAGCCGAGCCTGTCACCAAGCTGTCGGCAGCGCCGCAAGTCCCCGGAAATCGGCATATTTTCGCGAATCGGCCCTGTGTTCCCCTTTCCAGTGTCCTGGCGCAGGTCTATAGCCCGTTCCAGCATTCAGCCCCGCAGTGAGTCCTTCGCATGTTCGGTATCGACCCGAGTTTCCTCAGCTCGCTTGTCCAAGTCATCCTCATCGATCTGGTTCTGGCCGGCGACAATGCCGTGGTGATCGGACTCGCGGCTGCCGGGCTGGCAAGCGATGTGCGCCGCAAGGCCATCCTGATCGGCATCCTGGCGGCAACCGTGCTGCGCATCTTCTTCGCGCTGATCACGACGCAGCTGCTCTCGCTGGGCGGGGGCCTGCTGATCGCCGGCGGCGTCCTGCTGCTCTATGTGTGCTGGAAGATGTATCGCGAGCTCACCACCTCGCACGCCCAGGAGCACGAAGCGCAGGAAGCGCTTGAGAATGCCGATATCAATGCCGATGGCAGTGTTGCCGGCGGCGCCCCGCGCAAAACCCTGCGCCAGGCCGTCATCCAGATCATCATTGCCGACGTGTCGATGTCGCTGGACAATGTGCTGGCCGTGGCCGGCGCTGCCGCGCATCACTTCGAGGCCCTGGTCATCGGCCTGGCTCTGTCCGTGGTGATGATGGGCGTGGCCGCCACCTTCATTGCCGGCCTGCTGCACAAGCATCGCTGGATTGCCTGGGTGGGCCTGCTGATCATCCTGCTGGTGGCCATTCGCATGGCGCTTGAAGGGCTGGGCATGTTTGTCGCCCTGCCGGAAATCCCGCTGCTCTATACGCCCCACGCCGCCGCTGTCGCCGCCCATTAGGCTTTGGTAACCACGGCCGGCTTTTTGTCAGCTATCCTGGCCTGTCATAGGGATTTGCTCATCTGCCGGCGCTAGTTTTCCGCATGACTAAAAGTGCAGGAAAACGGGCATGTCGGTAATTGCAGATCGTTTGGACGCCGCGCAGGCCGATGGCTTGCCGGAGCAACGCCTCGGCGCTGCCGCGATACCGGTGCTCCAAGCCCGGATGGTCAGCGGGGCCGAGTGGGATCGCACGATCGCCGACTTCGACGAAGTCTGCCAGGAACAGCTGCATGCCTTCGCCGTGGCGCGCTGGCCTTCGGTTCAGCACGAGCCCGTGCTGTTTCTGCTTGATGGTGCGGTAGTGGGCGGTTCGCTGATGATGGTGCAGCCCCTGCCGCTGCGCCTCAGCCATATTGCCGTCTCCAAATGGGGGCCGATCCGCAAGGATCTGTCGCGCCCCGATGCCGCGGCGATCCATGCCGGCATGGTCGAGGCGTTGATCGCGGACTATGCCGATCGCCGCGGCCAGATGATTTCCATCCTGCCCAGCGCTGCCGTCACCCCGGTCAACCAGGCCTATGCGCGGCTAGAGGCCCGCGGCTTCAGGCGCGGCTCGCAACTGATGTTTCCCAATCGCTATATCGTCAATCTGCGGCTTGACGATGCCGAGCAGCGCAAAAGCCTGCACCAGAAATGGCGTTACCATCTCAACAAGTCCGAAAAGGCCGGGCTGAGCTTTGAGCATGCCGGTCCCGAGCGGATGCCCGAATTCGACAGGCTCTATACCGCCATGAGTGATCGCAAGCAGTTTGCCGACCACTCCGCCTATGACAGCGTCGCCTCGCTGATGGCGCTGGAGCCTGGGCTGCGCCCCGAGCTGTTCTTCGTGCGCCACGATGGCGTCGTCGTTGCCGGGGCGTTGATCTTTACCGCCGGTGACCGGGCCGTCTATCTCTATGGCGCCACCAATGATCAGGCCCTGCCGCTGCGCGCGGGCTATTTCATGCATTGGCACATCATCCGCTGGCTGCGCGATCATACGCGGGCGCGCTGGTATGATCTGGGCGGCACTGACGGCTTCCAGGGGCTGCATCAGTTCAAAAAGGGCATGGTGGGCGAGGCCGGGGTGATCCGGCCGGTGCCGCCGGTGGCCAATTATGCCAGCAATCCGCTGGCCTTTCTGCTCGGCACGGGTGCCTTTGCCGCGCGCGATGCCTTCCACCAGGTCAGGCGCGTCGTGACGGGCTGGCGCAATCCCAAATCCAGGCCGAACCAGGCCCGTACGGGCGATGGCGGGGCCGGGCAATGAGCTTGCAGCGCCGGCTCGCCTCGCAGTCGAGCATCATCTTTGCGGCCCGCCTCGGTGGCGCCGGTCTCATCTTCCTGGCGCAGGCGCTGATCGCCCGCGTCTGGGGCGCGCAGCTGCTGGGCGAGTATCTCGTGGTCATGGCCACGGTCAATCTGGTGGCCATGGTCATGCCGCTCGGCTTCAGCACGGTGGGCACCTATTTCACCTCGGAATATCGGGCGCGCGGCGAGCGCAGGCAGCTGGCCATTTTCGTGGCGCGGGCCTATGGGCATGTCCTGGCCATTCTGGTCCTGCTGCTGCTGGGCGGACCGCTGCTGCTCGATCTGCTCGGCCTGGGCCAGAGCGCGGTGGCGGCGCATTTCATCCCGACGGCGCTGATGGCCTTCGCTGCCGCCAATGTCTTTGTCAGCGGCGCCATTCTGGTTGGTCTTAAGCGGCCCTTTGCCGGCTTTTTCGCCGATGCCATCTTCCGGCCGATGCTGGTGATCGGCGCATTCCTGGCGGTCATGGGCGCTGCCGCCCCGGCGCAGGGGCTTGCCAGCATGCTGTGGAGCATTGCCATTGGCTTTGTCGCCGTCTCGCTGGTGCAGGTCGTCATCACCCTTTATTCGCTGCGGGCCGTTGCAGATGGGGCGGCGCCCCGGGTCGGCGAAGCGCGGCGCTGGTGGCGGTTCGCCCTGCCATGGGTGCTGATCTCGCTGGCCAGCGACTTCTTTTTCGACATCGACCTTTTGCTGCTCAGCCAGTCGCTCAGCCGCGAGGAGCTGGCAGTATTCGGCGTCTGTACCCGCATCTTTGCGCTGATCTCGTTCGGCGTCGCCGCCGTCTATGCGGTGACCCTTCCCGACATGTTCGAGAGCGAAGCCAATGACGATCGGCTGTCGTTCAACCGCAAGGTGGGCGAGGCCAATGTCGTCGCCAGTGGCCTCGCCGTCGTGCTGTTCCTGCTGATGCTGATCGGCGGGCCTTTTGCGCTGATGCTGTTTGGCCCCAGTTTTGCCGTGGGCGCCGCGCCCTTGGCCGTGCTGACGCTGGCCCTGGTGGTCCGCTCAGTAATGGGGCCGGCCTCGCTGGTGCTCTCCATCCATGATCGCCCCTATGCCAGCCTGCCTTCGGTGGCGCTGGGCATTGTGACGCTGGTGATCGGCAATCAGCTGCTGGTGCCGTCATTCGGGCTGCTGGGCGCCGCGTTCAGCGCGCTGATCGCCATTACAGTGTGGTCGGTGGGGCTGTGGTGGATCGCCCTCAGGACGGCCAAGCTCGACGTGTCGATCGTGCAGTGGTTTCGCACGCGGCGGGCCGATCGGGCGCTGCTGGCCTAGGGTGCCTCAGGCGCCGACCAGGCCGGCCAGGCGCTTTTTCAGCAGGCCGAGCCGGCCGATATTGACGCCGCTGTCGTAATCCGCGCTCACCTTGGTATAGGGCTTGGCGATCAGCAGGTAATCCTGTCCGAAAATATGCTGCTCGAGCAGGCAGATCTCGGCATAGCCATAGCGGCGCAGCAGCATGCGGGCGACTTCATTGTCGGGGCGGACGAAAGTATAGGCCTTGTGGAAGCGCCCATTGTCCCAGTGCTGGTCAAAGGCGCGCATGCCGAACATGCCCAGCTTGGTCTGGCGGTGCGAGGGAAAGACCCAGCTCCAGTAGCGAAACAGCGAACCGGTCTCGGGCCCGGACACCATGGCTCCGCCCGGTACGCCGTCGGCGCACATGATCATGATGTGCCAGGGGTCGATCGCCATCAGGTTGCGCAGGAAGGTCTTGTTGAGGCGCGCCGATTCGTGGGCTTTGAAGCGCTCGTTATAATGGGGCGAGGTGGCGATCACATCGACCAGTTCCTGGTGGATCAGATCGATATCGGCCGGCGTGGCGGCGCGGATGGTCATGTCGGCCATGAAACGGTTCCCCCTGGTGACGGCGCCAGCCTAGCAAAGCCGACGGCAAAGCCGAAGGCGTGTCGCTGCATGCAGTTAATGGCCGGCGCCAGCGCCGCAGCGCGAACATACCCCATTAGTCGCACCCTCAAGCCCTTGCCGGGGGCAGGGTGGGTCAGTAGAACGGAGGTGGGAGAGATAAGGGAGGATAGTATGAGCGAGCAGCTCGTATTCCAGCCAAGTGCGGCTGCGATCGCACGCACCCATACCACAGCGACACAGTACAATGACATGTACCAGCGCTCGATCAGCGATCCGGATGGATTCTGGGGTGAACAGGCCAAACGTCTCGACTGGGTGACGTTTCCCACCAAGATAAAGAACACCACGTTCCAATATCCCGATGTCTCGATCAAGTGGTTCGAGGATGGCGTGCTCAACGTCGCCGCCAACTGCATTGATCGCCATCTGGCCGAGCATGGTGATGACATTGCCATTATCTGGGAGCCTGACGACCCGAACGCGCCAGCCGAGCATATCAGCTATCGTACGCTGCATGAAAAAGTCTGCCGCTGCGCCAATGTGCTGCAATCGCTGGGTGTCCGCAAAGGCGACCGCGTCACCATCTACCTGCCGATGATTCCCCAGGCCGCCTATGCCATGCTGGCCTGTGCCCGCATCGGCGCGGTCCATTCGGTGGTGTTTGGCGGTTTCTCGCCCGATGCGCTGGCCGGCCGCATCAATGACTGCGACTCGGCCGTGGTGATCACGGCCGATGAGGGCCGCCGCGGCGGCAAGACCGTGCCGCTCAAGGCCAATGTCGACAAGGCGCTCGAGGATTGCCCGGGCGTGTCCAAGGTGTTGGTGGTGCACAATACCGGTGCCGAAGTGGCCATGAAGGGCAGCCGCGACGTGTGGTGGCACGAGGCTGCCGCCGGCGTCGAGCCGTTCAACGATCCCGTGCCGATGAATGCGGAAGACCCGCTGTTCATCCTTTACACCTCCGGCTCGACCGGCAAGCCCAAGGGCGTGCTGCATACGACGGGCGGCTATCTGCTCTATACGGCGCTGACGCATGAGCGCAGCTTCGATTACAAGCGCGGCGAGATCTTCTGGTGCACGGCCGATGTCGGCTGGGTCACCGGGCACAGCTATATCGTCTATGGCCCGCTGGCCAATGGCGCCACCACGGTGATGTTCGAGGGCATTCCCACCTATCCCGATGCCAGCCGGCTCTGGCAGGTGGTGGAAAAGCACAAGGTCAATATCTTCCACACCGCGCCCACCGCCATCCGGGCGCTGATGGGGGCGGGGCTGCAATATGTCGACAAGCACGACATGCCCAGCCTGCGCCTGCTGGGCACGGTGGGCGAGCCGATCAATCCGGAAGCCTGGCTGTGGTATTACAACCAGGTCGGCAAGGGCCGCTGCGAAGTGGTCGATGCCTGGTGGCAGACCGAGACCGGCGGTCACATGATCGCGCCCTTCCCGGGCGCCACCGACAAGAAGCCCGGTTCGGCAACGGTGCCGTTCTTTGGCATCCAGCCCGTCGTGCTGTCGCCCGAGGGCAAGCTGCAGAGCCAGACCAAGGCCGAGGGCGTGCTGGCCATTGCCGATAGCTGGCCGGCCCAGGCCCGCACCATCTGGGGCGATCACGGGCGGTTCGTCTCGACCTATTTCGAGACCTATAAGGGCTATTACTTCTCCGGCGATGGCTGCCGGCGCGACGAGGATGGCTATTACTGGATCACCGGGCGCGTCGATGACGTGCTCAATGTCTCCGGGCATCGCCTGGGCACGGCGGAGGTCGAAAGCGCGCTGGTGGCCCATCCCAAGGTGTCGGAGGCCGCCGTGGTGGGCTATCCGCATGACCTCAAGGGGCAGGGCATCTACTGCTATGTGACGCTGATGGCGGGCGAGGCCAGTTCGGATGATCTGCGTATCGAGCTCAAGAACTGGGTGCGCAAGGAGATCGGCCCCATTGCCACGCCCGATCTGATCCAGTGGGCCCCCGGCCTGCCCAAGACGCGTTCGGGCAAGATCATGCGCCGCATCCTGCGCAAGGTGGCCGAAAACGACTTTGCGGCCCTGGGCGATACCTCGACCCTGGCCGATCCCGGCGTGGTGGATGATCTGGTGGCCAACCGGCAGAACCGCTAGAAGCCAATATCACGGGCGGAGACCCCAAGATCTCCGCCCGCTCAAAGGCAACGGCACTACGAGCCGGAAGGTTGAAGACCTGCCCGTCTTCCAAGTCGCCCCGCGACAGAATTGCATCTTTTTCATGGCATATCAGCCCCCTAAGTGCTGCGGCGATAATAAATCGCCCCGGGCATTGTGCTGACCGATTTTACCGCCATCATGCCGTAATGATTCCTGCTGGATGGCCCCGTGAAGACCTTGATTGGATGCCTGTCGACTGTCGCTTTACTGCTGCTGGCCCAGCCCGGACTGGCCAGTGCCGCCAGTCTGGAGCAGATGGCGGGCCAGATGATCGTGGTGGGATTTCAAGGCGATAGCCTGGATGACCCGGCGGTTGTCGCCTTGCGGGACGAGCTCGCCGCCGGCCGGCTGGGCGGCGTCATGCTGCTCAAGACCAATATAGCCAGCCTGGCGGCGGTGGCGGCGATGAATGCGGCATTCCGCGCGGCGTCGCCCGACCTGCTGCCGCTGATCACGCTGGATCAGGAGGGCGGCGCCGTCGAGCGGCTGACCCGCGATGTCGGCTTCCGGGAAATCCCCAGTGCCGCCGATATCGCCAAGGCCAATTCCCCGGCCGAGGCCGAGGCAATCTATGCCGACATGGCGCGCTCGATCGCTGAGCTTGGTTTCAGCGTCAATTTCGGACCGGTGGCCGACGTCAATCTCAATGCCAAGAACCAGGTCATCGCCCGCTTCGGCCGCGCCTATAGTGCCGATCCGCAGATCGTTGCCGATTACGACGCCGCCTTCATTGCCGCCCATCACGCGGCGGGCCTGCTGACCGCGCTCAAGCACTTTCCCGGCCATGGCTCGTCCACCGCCGACAGCCATGAGGGCTTTGTCGACATCAGCCGGACCTGGCAGCCCGCCGAGCTCGACCCCTATCGGGCGCTGATCGCGGCCGGCGATGTCGACATGGTCATGGTGGGGCACCTCTATCACGCCGACTATACCGATGCCGGCACGCAGACGCCGTCCTCGCTGTCGGTGCAGTGGATCGATGGCGTGTTGCGCGGGGAGCTCGGATTTGACGGCGTGGTGATCAGCGACGATCTCGAAATGGGCGCCATCCGCGATCATTTCACGCTCGAGCAGACCGTCACCCAGGCCGTCCGGGCCGGCATGGATGTGCTGCTCTTTTCCAATACGGCCGACTATCATGCCGGGCTGGGCCGGGAAATCCTCGATATCCTGGTGAGCGAGGCGGAAGCGGACCCCGCTTTCGCCGCGCGCATCGCCCAAAGCTATGCGCGGATCACCGCGCTCAAGGCCGGCATTGACTGATCCGATCGCGCAGGGCCAGCTTTCCCCATCTTCTCGCCGTCAATGGTTCCCTCGCGCCCTATCCATCGATAAAGTCCGCTTCCACGAAGCAGGAGTCGTTGCTTGATGGCGGATGACCGCGAAGTCCGGCAGGTTCGGGCCATGTTCATATCGGACGTGCACCTGGGCATGAAGCCGATCCGGGTGGGGCAACTCATTGAGTTCCTGCGCGCCCATGATGCCGAGACCATTTACCTGGTCGGCGACATCCTTGACGGCTGGCGCCTGGCCAAGGCCTGGCACTGGCCCAATGAATATAATGTGCTGGTGCAGCTATTGCTCGACAAGGCCAATGCCGGCGCCAGGGTCATCTACCTGCCCGGCAATCACGACGAGTTCCTGCGCGAATATCTGGGCACCTTCTTTGGCGAGATCGAGTTTGTCGATCGCACCGTGCATACCACGGCCACCGGCAAGACCTATCTGGTGATCCATGGCGACCAGTTCGACGTGGTGGTGATGAATGCCAAATGGCTCGCCCATGTCGGGGACTGGGCCTATAACGCCGCCTTGCGCGTCAATATCGCCATCAACTGGGTGCGTCGCCGGCTGGGCCTGCAATATTGGTCGCTCAGCGCCTGGGCCAAGCAGAAGGTCAAGAATGCCGTCTCGATCATCGGCCGCTTCGAGGAGGCCCTGGTGCATGAGGCCAAGGAATCGGGCGTCGATGGCGTGATCTGCGGCCATATCCACTTTGCCGCCATGCATGAGCGCCTGGGTATCCACTATATCAATACCGGCGACTGGGTCGAAAGCTGCACGGCGATCGTGGAAACCCCCGAAGGGGCGTTCGAGCTGATCAAGTGGACCGAAATGGTTGCGGCCGGCGAACCGCGCAAGTTCCGCCTGCGCCGGGCCGCCAGCTAGCGTCAAACAACCGTCACGCAGCGTTCATGCAGCCGACTTGGACTCGGGGGAGATTATCCGGATAAGCGAAACTGTGGCGGTGCTGCTATGTCGAACCCGGCCAATGCCTCGTCTTCTCCGCGCCTGCTGATCGTCACCGATGCGTGGCGACCGCAGATCAATGGCGTGGTGCGCACCCTGGAAAGCGTCGGCAAGGAGCTGACGCAAAGCGGCTATACGGTCGATTACCTGACCCCGGAGCGCTTCTGGACGCTGCCGGTGCCGAGCTATCCCGAGGTGCGGATCTCGCTGGCCAGCCTGGGCGCCGTGTCGCGCCAGATCAATGCCGTGGCGCCCGACCACATCCATATCGCCACCGAAGGGCCGCTGGGCCTGCTGGCGCGGCAATATTGCATCGACCGGCGCTTTGGTTTCACCACGAGCTTTCATACCCGCTTTCCCGAATATCTGGCCATGCGCGTACCGGTCCCGGCCGAGTGGAGCTATGGCTATCTGCGCTGGTTCCACTCCGTCGCCGCGCGCACCCTGGTGCCCACCCCATCGCTGCGCGACGACCTGACGGCCCGCGGCTTCGTGCGGCTTGGCCTGTGGACACGGGGCGTCGATGGCGAGCGCTTTCACCCCGGCCCCAAGACACAGTTCACCGATCTGCCGGGCCCGCATCTGCTCTATGTCGGGCGCGTGGCGGCGGAAAAGAATGTCGAGGCCTTCCTGTCGCTTTCGGTGCCCGGCACCAAGATCGTCGTTGGCGACGGGCCCGACTGTGCGCGGCTGATGCGCGAGTTTCCCGATGCGGTCTTCATGGGCTATCGCCATGGCGCCGAACTGGGCGAAGTCTATCGCAGCGCCGATGTGCTGGTCTTTCCCAGCCGCACCGATACTTTCGGCAATGTCATTACCGAGGCGCTGGCCTCGGGCACGCCGGTGGCGGCGCTGCCGGTCACCGGGCCGCTCGACGTGCTCAGCGATCCGCGCGCCGGTGCCCTGCATGAAGACCTCAATGTCGCGGTGGCCAGGGCGCTGACCCTGCGCCGCGAGGATGCCCGCCGGCATGGCCAGTTGTTCACCTGGGCGGCCAGTGCCGGCCAGTTGCGCGACGCCCTCGAGCCGCTGCATCGGCGCCTTGCCGCCACGGGCTGAACGCAACGTTGCAATAGAGGGCTTGCGTTGTCGGACGCGCCGAGTCACCTAGGGCTCTGGGCAGTGATTTGCCCGGAGTCCTCTTTCCATGTCCTTGCTCCCTGCGCGCCTGGCCAGTCCTGAAGCGCGCGCCTCGCTCTATCAGTTCACCGTCTATCTGCCCGGTGCGGTCAGTTCGGTATTTCTGGGCATCTGGCTGAGCGAGCATGGGCTGCCGGCCGACCAGATCGGCATCATCAATGCCGTCCCCATGCTGTGCCTGCTGGCCGTCAACATGGTCATCGGGCGCATTGCCGACCGGGCCAAGGATTGGCGCAGCGTCATCATCATCCTGTCCATGCTGGGCGCGGCCCTGCCGCTCGGGCTGTTCTTCGTCAATGAGTTCTGGGGCATCATGCTGGTCTGGGCGCTGGTGACCATGTTCACCGGCTCCATACCCCCCGTCATCGACGCGGCCTCGGTCCGCATGACGCGCCGCAATGGCACCGATTTCGGCGTGGTGCGCGCCTGGGCCACGGTGGGCTATGTGGTCGGGGCTGGTGGCATCGGCGTCCTGATCACCGTCTTTGGCGCCAATGCCTTTGCGCCGCTTTTCGTTCTCATGTCGCTGCTGCGCGCCGGGCTCAGCCTGTTGCTGCCGCGTTTCCGGGCGCCCGAGCCGGCGCAGACGCTGGCCGGCGCGGTGCCGACCAAGCTGCGCGATTCGCTCAAGCTGTGGTTCGTGCTGCCGCTCATCGCCTTTGCGCTGATCAATGCCAGTCACGCGCTGATCGGTGGCTTTGGCGGGCTGCTCTGGCATGAGGCCGGCATTGCCGACTACTATATCGGCCCGCTACTGGCCGTGGCTGCCGCCGCCGAGGCGGTCATCATGTTTGCCTGGCGCCGCTTTGGCGGCCGCATCACCGCGCGCAACATGATCCTGGCCGCCTGCGTGGCCTCGCTGGTGCGCTTTACCGCCATGGCCTTCAATCCCCCGGTGGAAGTGCTGTTCCTGGTGCAGATGCTGCATGCCATCAGCTTTGGCGTCGGCTATTTCGGCGTGGTGCATTTCATTGCCAACTGGACCGACGAATCCAATGCTGCCGAGGCGCAGGGCTTTGCCAATACGCTCAACCAGGGCATGGCGGTGCTGGCTTTGGCCGGCTTTGGCTGGTTGATGGTGCATTTTGCCAGCCAGGCCTTTTTCGCGTCGACAATCGTCGCGCTGGTGGCCATAGCCTGCGTGCTGGTCTCGCTGCGCCTCCGCCCACCCAAGGATGCCTGAACGCGCGCCGTACCGCGACAGGTTCGGGGCATGGTGTCCCTGCCTGACTGCCCGTCCGGCCTGCCGGACCGGGTCGAACCTCGAGTTACGCCCATGTCGCTCATCCCGGCGCGTCTGACACCCGAACACCGCACCACGGCCTTCTACTTCACCTATTTCATGGGGCCGGGCGCCGCCGTGGTGTTCCTGCCGATCTGGCTGAGCGAAAAGGGCATCAGCACCGAGCAGATCGGCATCATCAATGCGGTCCCCGTGCTCGTGATCCTGCTGCTCAACCTCGTGGTCGGGCGGCTGGCCGATAGGGCCAGCGACTGGCGGCAGGTGATCGTCATCGGCGCCCTGATCGGGGGCATCGTCCCGATCGGCCTGCTCTTCGTCAATGAGTTCTGGGGCATCCTGCTGTTCTGGACGCTGTGCAGCCTGCCCGGCGGTGCCATCGGACCGGTACTCGATGCCGCCGCCATGCGCATGACCCGCCGCAATGGCAGCGATTTCGGCACCATCCGGGCCTGGGGCACGGTGGGCTATATGCTGTTCAACGCCCTGACCGGCTTTCTTGTGGTCTGGTTCGGCTCGGCGGTCTTTGTGCCGCTCT
The DNA here is from genome assembly GCA_963975335.1 of uncultured Devosia sp. Classification (GTDB taxonomy): domain Bacteria; phylum Pseudomonadota; class Alphaproteobacteria; order Rhizobiales; family Devosiaceae; genus Devosia. The sequence goes on from CAXBHD010000030.1 coordinate 15,934, forward strand.
TTGTCGGGCTGGCGCTGCTGCGGGCCGGGGTCTCCCTGCAGCTGCCGGCCTTCCGGGCGCCGCCCGGCCAGCCCACGGTGGCGGCGACGCTGCCGGTTGCCGGCAAACTGGCGGAGATCATCGTCCAGCCCTGGTTCTTCCTGCCGCTGGTCGGCTTTTCCATGGTGTTTGGCACCCATATCTTCCTCAACGGTTTCGGCGCCCTGCTCTGGAAGGAGCAGGGGATATCCGAGGACATTATCGGGCCGCTGATTGCCCTGGGCTCGGCGTCCGAGGCCGCTATGATGTTCATCTGGCGCCGCTTTGGCGGGCGCCTGTCGGCCCGCCACATGATCCTGATCTCGGCGGGCGTCTCGGTGCTGCGCTGGATCGCCATGGCCTTCGCCCCGCCGGTGCCCGTATTGGTGGCGCTGCAGCTGACCCATGGCATCACCTTCGCCATCGGCTATCTGGGCTGCGTGCATTTCATCGCCAACTGGACCAGCGAGGATATCGCGGCCGAGACGCAGAGCCTGTTTACCGTGTCGCAGCAGGTGATGTCGGTCTTCGCGCTGATCGGCTTCGGCTGGGCGATCGGTCTGGTCGGGAACCAGGCCTATCTGATTGCTGCGCTGGTGGCCTTGATCGGCGCCCTCTGCATCTGGGGCTCGCTGCAGCTGCGGCCAACCAGGGACAGCTGAGCGGTGCCCAGGACATGCCGTGTCGCTCCAACAGGGTGGGGCGGGACTCCAGCCCGCGCCGCAGAGCGCCACTCAACTGGGAGGCAGCGCTGCCGCCATCAAGCAAAAGGCCCCGGTTGCCCGGGGCCTTTCTATTGGTCTTGCAGTGATCTTCTGGCTCAGGCCAGGCGGCCGCTGGCATGGGCCAGGGTCGTATAGACCTTGCCGCGATCAGAGAGCAGCTGCTCGCGGGTTTCGGCAGCGGGATGGGCGCCCGAGGCAGCGCGCTTCAGCAGCTGCTCGAATTCGCTCATGTAGGCGGTTGCGGTGCGCGCGAATTCGGGATCGCGCTGCAGCTTCTTGCGCACATCGTCATAGGTGCCCTGGCCGGCCAGCGTATAGATCCGGCGCGAGAACACATTGGACTCCCCGGCCTGGTAGCGGGCCCAGGCATCGGCCAGAGCCGCGTCGTCGATCGCCTGGGCGATCTCTTCGGTCAGGCCGGATAGGCCAGGCTGGCTCTGGCTCTGCTGCTTGGCGGTGGCATTGCGCAGCACGTCGCGCAGCCAGCCGCCTTCGCCCTCGGCGGCGCTGTCCGCTGCGGCAGCGGCCGGGGCGGGCTGGCGCACGGGCTGCGGCTGCGGCTGGGGCTGTGGCAGCGGCTGGCGCAGGGGCGCCTCCACCATCTGTGCAGTCTCCGGCGCGCGCTCCAGGGTGCGGATCGGATCGGCCAGGGTCTGCCGGGCCGGTTCGGCCCGGTAGCTGTCGCGGGCCGGCTCAGGCTGGCGCTGCGGCTGCGGCTGCGGCTGGTAGATCGGCGTGTCGCGGCGTGGTTCGGGGCGCGCTTCCTGACGCGGCTCGGGCCGGGAGGTCAAGCGGGGCGCCGAGCCGCGACGATCGTTGACATCGTGAGTCGCCGGCTGGCTGCGCACGATGGCATTGAGCTCGCTGAGTGCCTCGATCTGCTCGGCCACGACGCGGCGCATGGCAGCGGCGCTGGCGCGGGTTTCCTCGGGCAGCTCGTTGACGCCGCGGGCCAGTTCGGCGCGGGTGGCTTCGAGCTCGGTGCCCACTTCGCGGGCGGTTTCGCGCATGGCATGGGCGGTGTCGTTGAAGCGCTGGGTGGCTTCCTCGATGGCGCGCTGCATTTCCACGATCATCTGCTGCTGGGCCTGCTGCAGGGCGGCGCTGGCACGGCGGCCTTCCACGTCGGCGGTGCCGCGGAACTGGCCAAGGCGCTCGTTAACCTGTTCGGTGGTCTCGTCCAGGGCCTGGCGGAACTGGCCGGTATTGGCGCTGATGGCCTGGCGGACCGAGGCCGAGCTGTCGGTGAGCGTTTCGGCCAGGGTGCCGCTGGTGGCGTTGAGCACATCGGTGACATTGCCGGCCGTCGCGGCCAGGACGTCGCTGATGCGGTGGGCATTTTCCTCGAGCGCGGCGGCAGCGGCGTCGGCGGCGCGGCGCACCACATTGTCCATCTGCGACGCATTGCTGGTCAGCGAGGCATTGAAGCGCTCATTGGTGGTGTAGAGCGCGTCATTGACGCTGCTGGTCGAGCTGCGGATCGCCTCGGTAATGGTGCCCGTGGTCTGTTCGAGCGCCTCGGCGACATTGCTGCTGGTGGCCGACAGGGCCTCGTCCATGGCGCGGCGGGCGCCGATCAGGCGACGTTCGGTGTCGTTGACGGTATCGGCAATCGACTGGGCGAACATGCGCATGCGGACGTCGATATCGTCGGCGCGGGCGGCAAAGCTCTCGGCCAGTGAATCCATGGCGCCGCGGCGCTCTTCGAGCGTGCCGATGGCCTGGTCGCTGGTAATGGCCAGGGCATTGGTGGCCTGGGACATATTGGTGGTTTCGGCGTCGAGCTTGCCCAGGATCGAGGAGAATTCGTCGACCATGCCGCGAATGGTGGCCTGCAGGGCACCCACATGCTGGCTGACCATCTCGCCGGCCTGTTCGGTCTGGCCGATGGCCTCGCGCACGGTGGACGAATAGGTCGAGGTCTGCTGGGCGACGCTGGTTTCCAGATTGGCCAGATTGGCCGTCGAGGCATCGAGCACGCGCTGCAGCAGCAGGTTGGAGTCGTTGAGCTTGCCCAGCGCGGCGGTGACATCGGTGAGGATGCGCGAGGTCGAGACCGCCATGATGTTTTCGGCTTCGCGGGCATTCTCGCCCAGCGCGTCGCGCAGCAGATTGCCATGGCTGTTGAGGGCGGTCTGCAGCTCCTGCGACTTTTCGGTCACCAGATGGGCGAAGGTGGTGGTGTGCTCTTCCACCGAGCGGTTGATATTGGTCAGGCGGCTTTCGATCTGGTCGACGGCGCCCACGGCCTTGACGCTGAGCAGCTGGTCGACCTCGGTGGCGGCAATGCGGATCTGGTCGAGCGCGGCGCGCACCGCGCCATCCATGTGATTGGCGGTGTTGCTGATATCGCTGGCAATGTTCTGCGTGGCGGCAGTGATGCGGGTGGCGATGGTTTCCTCGATGCGGTCGGCACCGGCTTCGAGGTCGGCCATGGACTGGGTGATCGAGGTATTGATCGAGGCATTGAGCGCGGCTAGGCGGTCTGCCGTGATGTCGGCGCGGGCGGTGATGGCCTCGGGCAGGGTGCCCAGGCGCGAATCCACCATTTCGGTGATGGCGAGGCGGGCCGAGTTGACGCCGCTCTCGATCAGATCGGCGGCCTTGCGGGCGCTTTCGCCCACGGTCAGCGAGGCCGATTCGATGCGGGCGCTGACGCCGTGCTCGGCATCGGTCATGCGGGCAATGGCGCTGTCGAGGCCTTCGCCCAGATGCACATTCACTTCCGAAACCTTGGTGACGATCATCTCGGACATCGAGTTGACGTGTTCGCTCATGGTGTCGGTGGCGTCGCGCAGGGTCAGGTCGATCTTGGCGCGGGCCTCGTCACCCTGCTGGGTAATGGTATCGGCCAGTTCGGACGTGCGCATGCCGATGGTTTCGCTGAGCGAGGCGGTATGCGTCGCCAGGGTGTCGCCCAGGGCTTCGGTACGGGCATTGAGTGCCTCGGACAGCTGCTGGGTCCGGGTATTGACGGTCTGGGCCAGCTGCTGGGTGCCGCCGTCCAGGGTGGCGCGCAGTTCGGCGCTGCGGCTGTCCAGCGTGCTTTGCAGCTCGAGGTTGCGCCGATCGAGTTCGCTGGCCAGGGTGCTGGTGCTGCTGCCGAGCTGGTCGACCATGGCGGAAGTGCTGGAGCCGAGCTGCTCGACCACGGCCGTGGTGCTGCTGCCAAGCTGGTCGACCAGGCTGGTGGTGCGCTGCTCGAGCTGGCTGGCCACGTCGCCGAAGCGCGAGTCGATCTCGAGCGTCATGGTGACGGTCTTTTCCGACAGCGTATCGGCCAGGCGCTGGGTGCGGCCGGTGATCACCTGGTCAAAGGCGCTGGTGCCGCCGCTGAGCGCTTCGCCCAGTTCCTGGCTGCGCAGGCGAATGGTTTCGCCCAGGTCGCGCGAGCGGGCGTCAAGCGTCTGGTCGAGCTGTTCGGCATGGCTCTGCAGCGTCGTGCTCAATTCGCCGGCGCGGCTGGTCAGGATGGTGTCGAGCGCCTTGGTGCGGTCATCGAGGGCCTCGGCGATGACGCCGGTATGGCCTTCGAGCGATTCGGCGATCTCGCGGCTGCGATTGCTGAGGGTTTCGGTCAGCGCCTTGGTGCGGGCGCCGAGCACTTCGTGCATTT
>CAXBHD010000031.1:0-19743 GCA_963975335.1 uncultured Devosia sp.
GCCGCGGCATAGAGCCCGTTGCGCGCCAGCGGCCCCTCGATGATGATCTGCTTGCCCAGGCCGCAAAGGCCCAGACAGGCCTGCGTCACCAGCGCCAGATAGAGCGATACCGCGGCAGTGCGCTGGCCGGGGCTCAGCGCCGCGGCATCGCCGGTCCAGCAGCCGACATGGCCGGGAAACGGCCCCACGCCCGGCATGAAGCTGGGCAGCGCCTGCACGTCGCCGGCAATCACCGCAGCCACATCGGCCTCGTTCGGCGTGACCGCGCCGGGCGCCAACATGTCGAATTCGCGCCCGCCCATGAAGCGCGCCGTCGGCACCGGCCGCCCATGCGCATCGACATTGGCGAGGCTATCGCGGGCCGGATCGAGCTGGCTGGTATCCCCGCCCACCGTCATGGCAATGGCCCAGGTGCCGGTCGAGAGAATGGTGAAGGGCTCCGCATGGGCCCCCAGATGCGGCAGCAGCGAGGCATTGGAATCATGGATGCCGCAGGTCACCGGCGTGCCGGCCCGCAGGCCGGTCTGCGCGGCAAGCTCGGGCCGGACCGGCCCCAGCACCGAGGCCGCCGGTCGCACGGCAGGAAACAGGCCGCGCCAGCCCTGGCTGGTGACCAGGCTGGAAAAGTCGCCGCGCTGCGGCGCCCACAGATCGCTATGGCAGCCCAGCGAGGTGACTTCGCTGGCCATGACCCCGGACAGCCGCCAGGCCCAGTATTGCGGATAGGTCAGGATGGCGGTGATGCCGGCAAACTCGGCAGCAAATTGCTGGCTCTGCCAGAACAGCTGCGCCCCGATATTGAGCCCATTGGGCAGGCGAGGGGATAGCGTCTCGGCAAAGTCCGGGCGCAGCGCGCCATAGGCCGCCGCGCTCGCCTCCGGCCCCCCATATTCATAATCCAGTACCGGCAGGGCCAGCTGCTCGCCGGCCAGCAGCGCCGCGGTCGCGCCATGGGTGGTGATGGAAATTCCGTCTACGCCATGCTCGATCTGCAGGGCCGCAAGGCTTTCCAGCATGAAGGCCCAGAGCCGCTCGACATCGGCATGCGGATAGGGCCCGTCCTGCCGCACGCTATTGGGCGTGCTGCGCGCCGCCAGCTGCTGGCTGGTATGGGCGTCGATCAACACCACTTTGGCATTGGTCTTGCCGATATCGATGACGGCGACGAAGCGGGGCAGGGGCATGACGGATACTCGAAAGACGGCCTGCTGCCGCCATACTGGAATTCGCGGGCAAACGCCATCACTGACATGTTAGGGGTTGGTAGCGGATGGCGTGGCTCTGCGGCCGGGCCCGCCGTATTATTGGTGCGCTGATCTGCCATCCGCCTTGTCACGCCGCCATCGCGACAATAGACATGGTCAGCCCGCAGCGCCGGGGGATCTGGGCCGCCCATGACCAGCTTTCTGCATGATCTGAGACTGCGGGGGACGCTCGAGGCCATTCGCGAGCAGCAGGCCAGCACCATTTTGGATCTCGGATGTGGCGATGGCGACCTGCTGATGCGGCTGGCGGCCGATCGGGGTGTGCAGCGCATCGTCGCCGTCGACAAGACAGGCGACGTCCTGGCTCGGCTCAAGTCGCGCTATGCCCGTGCCGGCAACACCGTCGCCAGCCGATTGGAAGTGCGGCAGGAATCGATCGCCCGGCTGGGGGTTGAACTGGCCGGTTTTGATTGTGCCGTGCTGGTGGAAGTCGTTGAACACATGGACAGGCACGAGCTGCGTGCCGCCGAGACCGCCGTTTTCGCGACGCTCCGGCCGGCCCGCGTGATTGTCACCACCCCCAATGCCGAGTTCAACCTCCTGCTGGGCGTCCCGCCGCATCGCTTCCGGCATCCGGACCATCGCTTCGAATGGACCCGCATCGAAATGCAGGATTGGGCGCGCTCGGTTGCCCAGCGCTTTGGCTATGGCCTCGCCACCCGCGATCTGGCAGGCCGTCATCCCCGCTTTGGCGGCCCCAGCCAGATGGCCATTTTCACCCGCGCTTGATCGCTCGGGCCGCCACCCCATATCAGGGCACACGATACAATGACTTGAGCTTGCCCCGTTCTTGCCGCTATGTCGGGCGGGGCCGTGGAAGCCTGGCACCGGCCAGGCCGGCAATGCCTGGCCGTTGCGGCGCCAGGCGGATGACGAAACGAAAGTGAATGCGCGACCATGCGACAGCCAGAGGCAGACGCGGTTTGATGACAACCCTGGACACAGGTGACGCTTCGGCCGTTTCGCGCGCCCGCCGCTTCAGCATTGCCCCGATGATGGACTGGACGGACCGCCACTGCCGGTTTCTTCATCGCCTGCTGACGCGCGAGAGCCTGCTGTTCACCGAAATGGTCACCAGCGCCGCCATCATGCATGGCGATATCGACCGCCACCTGCGCTTTGACCCGGTCGAACAGCCTGTGGCCTTGCAACTGGGCGGCTCCGACCCGGCCGAGCTGGCCGCCGCGACGCGCATCGCCCATGATTATGGCTATGCCGAAATCAACCTCAATGTCGGCTGCCCCTCCGATCGGGTGCAGTCGGGGCGCTTTGGCGCCTGCCTGATGGCCGAGCCCGACCTGGTGGCCGACTGCGTGCGCGCCATGCGTGACGCCACCGACCGGCCGGTCACCGTCAAATGCCGCATCGGCATCGACGATCAGGACATCGAGACCGGGCTCGACCGCTTTGCCGATGCCATGGTCGAGGCCGGCGTCGACGCGCTTTATGTGCATGCCCGCAAGGCCTGGCTGCAGGGGCTCAGTCCCAAGGAAAACCGCACTATTCCGCCGCTTGACTATGACCGCGTCTATCGCCTGCGCGCCCGCCTGGCGCCGCTGCCGGTCTTTATCAATGGCGGCATCGACACGCTTGAACTGGCCGAGGCGCAGCTGGCGCATACCGACGGCGTCATGCTCGGCCGCGCCGCCTATCACAATCCCATGCTGCTGGCCCAGGTCGATCGCCGCTTTTTCGGCGCCACGACACCCGATGTCACGCTGGAGGCGGTGATGCAGGCCATGATGGCCTATGCCACAGGCGAAATCGCCGCCGGGGCGCGCCTCAACAATATCACCCGCCATATGCTCGGCCTTGCCGCCGGCCTGCCCGGGGCCCGCCAGTTCCGCCAGATCATGAGCGTCGACGCCTGCCGGCCCGGCGCCGACAGCGCCGTCATGCAGCGCGCCCTCGATGCCGTGCAGCGCCAGCGCCTCGACCAGGCCAGCTAGCCCGACGGCGCGCACCTGGCGCAATAAGCCTGATTGATCGCGCTGGCCGCGGGCCAGGCGACCGAGACCGCCCGGCGCGCCGTCACGCTATAGTCAGAATTTCGCCCTACCTTCGCTTTTCTGTCGCCATATTTCGTTTGTGACAATTTTAGTTTCGTATTAAAAGCTCGCCCAACATTTCAGCACCGCGCATTTTCAGGAGGCATCGTCCTGGCGCCAAGGCTGCATGTGGGGAGATGTACGTATGCTTAAGAGATTTCGTCTGTTCCATCTCGGATGGATCATCATCTTGTTGGGCGCTCTGCTGGCCCATTTTGTGCAGACCTCGGGTGGCATCACCATCCGCGATCTGCGCTTCAACGGCGCCAATGGCCAGGTCCTGAGCGGGCTGCTCTATGTGCCCCCCGGCGTCAGCGCCGAGAATAAGGCACCCGCCATCCTGGCGGTACACGGCTATTTCAACAGCCGCGAGACCCAGGACGGCTTTGCCATCGAATTTGCCCGCCGCGGCTATGTCGTGCTGGCGCTCGATCAGGGTGGCCACGGCTATTCCGATGCGCCAGCCTTTGCCAATGGCTTTGGCGGCCCGGCCGGCCTGGCCTATCTGCGCGGCCTCGATATGGTCGACACCGACAATATCGGCCTCGAAGGTCACTCCATGGGTGGCTGGACCGTCCTGGCCGCGGCCGCTGCAATGCCCGACGCCTACAAGGCCGTCGTGCTGCAGGGCTCGAGCACGGGCGCGCCCTTCGCTAGGGAAGGCGACCCCAGCTGGCCGCGCAACCTGGCCGTCGTCTTCTCCAAGTTTGACGAATTCTCCACCGTCATGTGGGGTGTTCCGACGGCCCAGGAAGTGGCTGCCGGCACCAAGCTGCAGACCGTTTTCGGCACCACCGAGCCGGTCGTGGTCGGCCAGCTCTATGGCGATATTGCCGCTGGCACCGGCCGCCTGCTGACGCAGCCCAACACCACCCATCCGGGTAATCACTTCTCCAACGAAGCCATTGGCGACGCCATTACCTGGTTCGACCAGACCCTTGAAGGCGCCACCCCCATCCCGGCGGGCGACCAGATCTGGATCTGGAAGGAAATCGGCACGCTGATCGCCCTGATCGGCTTTGTCATGCTGCTGGCAGGCACCTTTGAAATGCTGCTGTCTACCCAGGCCTTTGCCCATCTGCGCAAGGCGCCGACCGCGGTGGCGCATGACCAGCGCAGCGGCAAGTGGTGGCTGGCCTTCGCCCTCGCCACCTTCATCCCGGTGATCACCTATTACCCCTTCTTCTACTGGGCCACGGTGATCTTCCCTGCTTCGGCTATCCTGCCGCAGAGCTTTACCAGCCAGATCGCGCTCTGGGCCGTGCTCAACGGCGTCATCGTCTTCGTGACCGGCATGGTGCTGCGGGGCAAGCGGGTCGAGGCGCGCGGCGATATTGTCGGCTCGCTCCTCATCGCTCTGGCCACTGTCGGCATTGGCTATCTGGTGGTCTGTGCCGTGGACTTCCTGTTCAAGGTCGATTTCCGCTTCTGGGTTCTCGCCCTCAAGCCGCTCGACCTGCTGCGGGCCAAGATCACCCTGGTCTATCTGCTGCCCTTCACGGTGTTCTTCGTGCTGGCCTTGCGCGGCCTGCATGCCGGGCTCTCGGTCCGGGGTGACAGCCGCCTGGTACAGTATCTGTCCAACATCGCCACGCTCACGCTCGGCTTTGTGGTCTTCCTGGGCTTCCAGTACCTGACCCTGCTGTTCACCGGCCACCTGTTCTCCATGAACGAGCCGCTCAATACGGTGATCGGCATGCAGTTCCTGCCGCTGCTGGCCGTCGTGGCCTTCCTGTCCACCTTCGCCTATCGGCGGACGGGCAGCTACCTGCCAGGCGCCTTCATCAACGCGCTGTTCGTGACCTGGTACATTGTCGGCAGCCAGGCGATCCAGTTCGCCGTCAGCTGATCGCCAGCCCCATGCTCTGATCAACGGCCGGTATGCATACCGGCCGTTTTTCTTTGGCCCAGAGCATTTGCAGCAGAAGTGACCACACTCTGGCGACCGGAAAAAGCGGCCGGGCCTGGCACTGTCCAGCCGTTTCAGCCCAGCGGAACGGCTCTAGCCTTCCAGCTCCAGCGCATTCTGCGTCACGCTGTAGCGGCCTAGCGTTTCGAGAAAGGTCATGCCCAGCAGGCTGGTTTCGAGCGCCCCGGCCTCGGCCACGAAGGCGACGATGCCCTGCCGCACGATCCCGCCCACCTCGATCCGGTCAAGGCTCACCCTTGCGGCCCGGCCGGTGCCATTGGCCGTCGAGACGGCGATGGAAAAGCGCAGATTTTCGGTATCGATTCCCGCCGCTTCGGCATCGGCAATGGTCAGCACCACCGCGCTGGCGCCGGTATCGAAGATCATCGGTGTCGTGTGGCCGTTGACCGTGGCATCGATCTCGAAATGCCCGCCCATGCCGCGCCGGAAGGTGGCCGTGCCCTGCTCGGCATTGACCATGGCCACGCCGGGGCGCAATTCGCCCACCACCCTGCCGGCCATGCCGGTGATTTCGTCACGATAGGCATAGCCAAGGCCCGCAGCGGCAAAAATGCCGATCCACAGCACGACACTGGTCACCAGCTCGCGCATCGGGCGGCGGCGGGTAAACAGCCCGCCGGCAAAGACGATCAGCAAGATGACGAGCGGCAGCAGCTGAGCCGTCTGCCCCTGGCTCAGCCCGACCATGGCGCCGGCATCGGCGCTGATCAGCAGCGCCAGCCCGACCGAAATCAGCAGCGCAATTCCGATGAAGATCATGCTGGTGCGCTTTCCGGCTCGGGCAAACTCATCCTCCAGATAAAGGCATTTCAGCCGGCATTTTCAAGGCTTCCCGGCAATCCCGGGGCGAGCGCCTCAGACAAATGCCAGCAGCGTAGCCAGCACCGCGATTTCGAGCAGCCCGCCCAGCGCGCCGATCAGATCGCCGCTCTGCCCGCCCACCAGCCGTCGGCACAGGGCCGTCCAGCCGGCAATGACCGCCAGCGTGGTCACCAGCACAAAACCCAGCGCCAGCATATTGGTTGCCGGGCCGGCCAGCACAAAGGTCAGCAGCACGGCAAACACGGCTCCCACGGCAAAGCTGCGCCCACTGACGGCTCCGGCGGCCGCAGCTATGCCGTCGGGCCGGGCCGCGGGCAGGGCCACGGCCAGCCACAGCGCCCCCGAACGCCCGACAATCCCCGCCGCCAGCCAGATCGCCCCCGCCGCCAGCGGGTTGATGGCCGCCACCGCCCCCAGCCCGGTCACCCGCAACAGCAGGAACAGGCTCAGCGCCGATACGCCATAGGTGCCGTGCCGGCTGTCCTTCATGATCTCGAGCCGCCGCGCCGGACTATGGCCGCCAAACAGCCCGTCGGCTGCATCGGCCAGGGCATCCTCGGCCATGGCGCCACTGACCAGCACCTGGGCTGCCACGGCCAGCGCCGCGGCAAAATAGGCGGGCAGGCCGACGAAACTGGCGCCGATCAGCAGCAAAGCCGGGCCGAGCCCGATGACCAGGCTCGCCAGCGGCAGGGCCATGGCAATGCGGTTGAGCTCGGGCTTCTGGTGCGGACTGTCGCCGGTCGGCAGCCGGGAAAAAAACCGCAGCGCCATCAGCAGATCGTCGCCCAGGCCCATGCCGCCGGATGCGGGAGCAGGGCGGCTGGGTTCGATCGCGTCAGGCGCGATCGCATCCTTGGCTGGTGCGTCACTCAATTGCATTCGGCCCCGTTCTAGGCAACAACATGCCTCCTTCCTACCACAGCATTCCGGACTCGCCATGCCTTCGCTCAATCCCGCCTATGCCGACGTTCTCGAGCTTTTGACCATCGTTCCCGATGGCGACGAGGCGGCTGTCGCTGCGGTGCGGGCCCGCGATTCGCAGCTGACCAAGCCGGCCGGCTCGCTCGGGGCGCTGGAGGGGCTGGTGGAATTTCTGGCGCGCTGGCAGGGCCGCGCCCAGCCGCGGCTGGACAATCCCATGGTCACCATTTTCGCCGGCAATCATGGCGTGACCGATCAGGGCGTCTCCGCCTTTCCGCGCGAGGTGACCGCCCAGATGGTGGCCAATTTCACCAATGGCGGCGCCGCCATTTCGCAGATCTGCGCCCTGCACGAAATCAACCTGCGCGTCTTTGAATTGGCGCTCGAACTGCCCACCGGCGATATCACCCTGGCGCCGGCGCTGGACGACAAGATGTGCGCCGCCACCATCGCCTATGGCATGGAAGCCATAGCCGGCAAGCCGGACCTGATCTGCATCGGCGAAATGGGCATCGGCAATACCACGGTGGCCGCCGCCATCTATGCCGCGCTCTATGGCGGCACCGGCGCCGACTGGGTCGGCCATGGCACCGGCGTTGATGCCGCCGGGCTCGCGCGCAAGGCCGGTGCCGTCGACCGTGCTCTGGCCCACCATGCCGGCGAGCTCGATCATCCGCTTGCCATCCTGGCCCGGGTCGGCGGCCGTGAAATCGCCGCCATGCTCGGCGCCCTGCTGGCCGCGCGCCACCAGAAGGTGCCGGTCATCGTCGATGGCTTTGTGGCGACCACGGCCGCCGCCATTGCGCATGCGGTCAATCCCGCCGCCATCGATCATTGCCTGTTTGCCCATACCTCGGCCGAGTCGGGCCATCAGCGGGCGCTGGCCGCCATGGGTCAGAAAGGTCTGCTCGATCTGGGCATGCGCCTGGGTGAGGGGAGTGGGGCGGCCCTGGCCGCCGTGCTGGTCAAGACGGCACTGCACCTGCATACCAATATGGCGACCTTCGACAGCGCTGCGGTCAGCGGCAGCCAGCTCTAGCCGGCATCGGGCGCCATGATCCGGTCCATTTCGCGCACCAGACCGGTCTCAACCTTGCCGGCAGCGGCCATCGAATTGAGAATCTCGATGGCCTGCTGGTGCGTCTTGGGTTCCTTGTAGCTGCGCCGCTCGATCAGCGCGGCATAGACATCGCTGACGGTGATGATCCGCGTCATCAGGTCAAGGTCCTGGGCGCCGATCCTGTCTGGATAGCCGCTGCCGTCGAGATATTCGTGGTGGTGCCGGACCGCGTTGAGAATGTCGCGCTCCATGGTGCTGTGCTCCAACAGATAGTTGAAGCCGGCGGCGGGATGGCTGCGGATCAGGTCGGTTTCGCGCAGCGTCAGCGCGCCCGGCTTGTCGAGCACGGCGGCAGGCACCGTGGCCTTGCCGATATCGTGCAACAGGCCGGCCACCGTGACCCGCACAATGTCATGGCGGGTCATGCCGGTCTTGGTGGCAAAGGCCGAGGCCACGCCGGTCACCAGCATGCAGTGCTGATAGGTGCCCTCATGATGGTTGCGCACCGTCGCCAGCCAGTCGTTGACGCTGGTGACGCAAACCGAGTCGGCAATCTGTTCGCAGGCCTTGATCACGCCGGCCTTGTCCAGCCGGCCATTGCTGCTCATGGCGGCAAAGCTGTCCCCCAGGGCCGATACGCCGGCGCCGATCGATTGCTGTTGCGCCGGCGTGACATGCTTGCCGGCTATGTCGGGCCTGGACCGGTTGCCGAAGTGAAACCGCAGTGCCGCCCGCATATCGGCCACGCTGGCCTGCCGGGGCAGCAATTCATTGGCCCCCAGCACATTGGCATGCACGCTGGTGACCCGATTGGTGGTATCGACCAGGAAGATGCGGCAGCCCATGCCCCGCTTCACCAGGGCCGATTTGAGCTGGCGCACATTTTCCACCTTGCCCAGATCGACGTCGAAAACCACGCAAGGATCATGGTCCAGATCACGGGCGGTGAGCTCGCCGAGCGATACCGCGCTCGCCCCCAGACCTTTGGCCATGTTTGCGGTGGCCAAGCTTGGCTGATCCGTCACCAGCAGCACGGCGCTTTTCGATCTGTTAGGCACACCATCCCCCTCAGCCATGACCAGCATGGCAGGAGATTATTGATGGGCGGATAATAAACTCCGCAGAAGTATTTATATCGTGGCGGCGGTCAGCCGGCTTCCGAATAGATCTCGAGGCGGTTCTTGCGCTCGACGACCGGCGCCAGGGCGTCCATCACGCGGGCGCGGGGGAAGGTGGCAATCACCTCGGTGCCGAAGCGCAGCTTGCTGAACAGGTCGAACCGCCCCTGATGCAGTTCCATGATCTTCTGCACGATGGGCAGGCCGAGGCCGGCGCCCTGTTCGGCCGTCTTTTGCGCCAGCGAGCCCTGCCCGAACGAGCTCAGCACAGTGGCGATTTCATCCTCTGGAATGCCCGGGCCATTATCCTTGACCGAGACCAGCTGCCCGCCATCGCCGCTGCGGGCCACCTGCAGGATGACCTTGCCATGCTGGGGAGTGAACTTGATGGCATTGCTGAGCAGGTTGAGCACGACCTGGCGGATGGCGCGTTCGTCGCCCCATAGGCGGGGCAGGTTGTCGCCGGTGCTGAATACCAGCTCGATACCCTTGGACTTGGCACGCAGCTCCATCATCCTGCGGCAATCGGCAGCGATATCGACCAGCGACACGACCTCTTCATTGAGCTCGTATTTGCCTGCCTCGATGCGGCTGAGATCGAGCAGTTCGTTGATCAGGTTGAGCAGGTGCTGGCCGCTGCCATGGATATCGCCGGCATACTCCTTGTACTGGGCCACCTGATGCGGCCCCAGCAGTTCAGAATGCAGCACTTCGGAAAAGCCGATAATGGCGTTGAGCGGGGTGCGCAATTCGTGGCTCATCGTGGCCAGGAACTGCGACTTGGCGATATTGGCCTGCTCGGCATGGCGCCGGGCCTCATCGGACATCTGGCGGGCCTCTTCGAGCTCGCTGATCAGCGCGTCCTTTTCGGCCTGGTGGGTGATCGTATGCAGCTCCGAGGCATGCAGCTGACGCGCCAGATAGACGAAGAACACCTCGCCGCAGATCGCCACGGCGGCCAGGGTATAGTTCAGCGTGCCGCCCAGCATGATCAGGTTGGACGACACCGTTATGGTCACCGGCAGGGTGCTCATCAGCGTGGCGGGGGGCAGGGTGCGGGTGGCAATGGCATTGGCGGCAATCGCCACCAGCACCATGGCAAACATGACCGGGGTCAGCGTTGTCGGATTGGCCACGAGGGTAAACAGCGCCAGCAGCGACCAGGCCAGGCCCAGCAGCGTCTCCCCGAAAACAAAGGTCGTGGTCCATTCGGCGGCATTGAACTTGGCGGCATCCGCGGTCTTGAAGCGCTGCGCCATCAGCACCACGATCAGCATGCTCAGCAGCACCAGCCCGGCCCAGAGGGCGGTAAACAATGTCGGCACCCAGAAGCTGGCGACAAAGGCCAGAATGCCCACCAGCGCCGCCATCGGCAGCGCGGCGCCACGCCGGGACTCGGCATAGTCATGCATCAGTTCGAAATCGAAGGAGGAGCGGGTGCCCGAGCTCGAGGTCAGGCGCTGACGCGCGTCGAGCACGGTGCGCTGCGCCGCGCGTTTGCTGTCTCGGCCCATTTGCGAACGGACATCATCGATGACAGCCGACTGGACCGACATGGCTACTGGTTACTCGCTACGCGTTACTAAGGCGGCGTATCGGGATACGCGCGCATGACTCTTGGCGAAACTCTAGGCAGCGCGTAGTTAACGTCAGGTGAAACCCGCTGGGAACAGATGTATCGATCCACCGTCTTTTTTGGCCGTCGCGGCACGGTGCTGGCCATTCTGGTGCTTGCGGGGGTGGCGCTGCTGGCGAGCTGGCTCGATGCGCCGCTGCCCGCCATTGCCGGGGCCGGGCGGGCCAGCGATGGCGACAGTTTTCGCCTGGGCGAGGAGCGGGTGCGTCTTGTCGGCCTTGATGCCCCCGAACTGGCCCAGACCTGCCAGGCTGCCGGCGCGGCCCGCTGGCCCTGTGGCCGGGTGGCCCGCGACCGGATGGCGAGCCTGCTGGCCGCCGGCGCGATCGACTGCCAGCCCGAGGGACGCGATCGTTATGATCGGCTGCTCGCCCGCTGCGCGCTCGGGGGCGTGGACCTGGGCGCAACGCTGGTCAGCGAAGGCCTTGCCATTTCCGCCGGTGCCTATTTCGGCGAACAGAATGCCGCCCGCACGGCCCGCCGCGGCATCTGGGCCGGGGGCTTTGACGCGCCCGCCGACTGGCGTGTCGACCACCCGCGCAGCAGCGGGCTGCTGGACTGGCTGGGCTTTTAGGTTAAGGCAGCCCTAAAGGGGGCTATCAACTTGCCGCGCGCAAGATTATTGCTAGTCCGGGGCCGGTGTGGCACGTATTCGACGATTTTTTTGAACGAAATCGCACATTCTTGGAAAACTGATTTCGTTGGGGGACAAGATGGCATTGGACAAGATCGACCGGAAAATCCTGACGCTTCTGCAAAAGGACGCGACCATGCCGGTCGCCGAGATCGGCCGCAAGGTCGGCCTGTCCACGACGCCCTGCTGGCGCCGCATCCAGAAGATGGAAGAAGATGGCGTCATCCAGCGCCGCGTCGCCGTGCTCGATCCAGTCAAGGTCAATGTCGGCGTCACCGTCTTCGTCTCGGTCAAGACCAATGAGCACAACGACGTCTGGATGCGCAAATTTGCCGGCGTCATCGAGGAATTCCCCGAAGTGGTGGAATTTTACCGCATGAGCGGTGACGTCGATTACCTGATGCGCGTTGTCGTGCCCGATATCGGCGCCTATGACGCCTTCTACAAGCGGCTGATCGGCAAGATCAATCTGACCGATGTCAGCTCTGCCTTCGCCATGGGCCAGATCAAATATACCACGGCCCTGCCGCTCGATTTCGCGCTTGTGGTGGATGACGACAAGTGAGCGGCCTCGTCGGCTTCGAGCATGTCGGCATGACCTCGGGCGACCTCGATCGGACCATCGCCTTTTATTGCGATCTGCTCGGCCTGCGCCTGGCCCTGCGCAAGCCCCATCTGGCCTTTCTCGATGCCGGCGGCGGCATGCTGGAAGTCTTCGGTCCGGCTGAAGGTGCCGCCACTGCCCGCGACGTGCCGCCCCAAGAGGCCGGCATGCGCCACCTGACCCTGGCCTATAGCGATGTCGACGCCATGATTGCCAAGCTCGACGCCGCCGGCGTGCCCATTATCGAGCGCCCGCGCGACGCCCATAATACCGAAATGGTCAAACGCGTCGCCTTCATCCGCGACCCCGACGGCATCATCGTCGAACTGATCGAACGCGCATCCGGGCGCTAGGCGGGCCGGGGCCGTTTGCCGTCGATGTCGGTGATGTCATAAGCCCCGGCGAGCGCGGCCGCGACCTGCACCGTGCCGGATTTGCCCATCAGCTGCGGATCACGCCACAGCCCGGCGATCACCCGACCGATGAATTGTGGCGATTCCGAATTGCTGAGATCGAAGAACTGCGCCGCCCGCATTACGGCTTCTGTGCGAACAAGACCGGGATAGAGCGAAACCGCGGCCACGCCATGCGGGCGCAGCTCATGGGCAAAGTCGAAGATCATCTTGTCGGTCGCCGCCTTGGCGATGCCATAGATGGCATTGCCATCATGTCGCTGCGCCGCCCAGTAGGAGATATTGACGATCAGCCCGGCGCGCCGGGCCACCATGGATCCTGCCGCCGCCCGCGCGGCGACAAAGGCGCCGCGCAGGGCCGTGCCGATCATGGCATCCCAGCGCCACATCGGCTGCTCCCAGAATGGCTTAACCCAGGTGAAGTCGTTGCCTTCTTCCATCCGCTCGTAGCCGGGCCAGGCATTGTTGACGAGAATGTCGATCTGGCCATGCCGGGCCAGAATGCCGCTGACCACCGCCTCGGTCTGCGCATCGACACTGTGGTCGCATACATGGGTCACCAGTCGCCCGGGCAGGGCGGCGGCTTCCCGCGCCAGTCCTTCGAGTGAGCCTTCCAGTCGCAGGCCCGCGGCTGCCTCGGCATCGGTCCGCGTGCGCGCTGTCGCATGCACCGTCGCACCCTCGGCCAGCAGTGCCAGCGCAATCCCGCGCCCGATCCCCCGACTCGCGCCGGTCACCAAAACCACCACATCGCGCATTGAACGCCCTCCATCACGGGAACATACCATGAACAACAGCAGTTTCAAGCGCTGATGAGGTGCAGGGCCTCCACCGCCTCGACCAATATCTCAAGCGCCGGCTGGCGCGCACCATCGGGCGCCCCGATCATCAGCCGCTGCACGCTATGGTCGTTGTAAAGACTGACCATGAAATCCGCGACGCTGAGCCCGCCATAATCGGCGATCGGCACCGCGACCGCCTCCAGGGCCAGTCGCGGCCCGTCCACCCGCTGCGCGCAGAGGTCGAGCACCAGGCCGAGCGCCGGCGACGCGGCCGCGAGTTGGGCCCGGAAGTTCAATATGTCGTCGGCGCCTGGCGTCGCGGCGAATAGCCGGTCGACCTGGGCGTCGATCAGCAGGGCGGCCAGCAGCGCCTTGCGGCGCGACTGCGGCGCCGCCTGCGCCGCCGCCACGGCCTCGGCCAGATAGGCGCCATGGCGGCTGAGGTCGCTCAAGGCTCAGCCCAGATGCTTGCGGAAGAAATCCAGCGTGCGGGCCGAGGCCTTGGTGCAGGCGGCCAGGTCAAAGCTTGCGGGTCGGTCGCTGTTGCAGAAGCCGTGCCCGGCCGCATAGACATGGATTGGCACATCCGGATAGCGCGCCTTGAGCGCCTCGATCTGCTCGAGCGGAATGCCGCTGTCCTGATCGCCGAAATGCATTTCGAGCGGAATGGTCGGCGCCAGCTCGATGTAATTGGGCACCCCGCCGCCATAATAGCCCGAGGCCGCGCTCAGACCCAAGCCATGGTGCGCGGCCCGCCAGCTCACCGCGCCGCCAAAGCAATAGCCGGTAATGCCCACCTTGCCGCCGCCCGAGGCTGCCTTGACCGCCGCAGCGACGTCGAGCAGGGCGGTGCCGTGATCGAATTTCTTCAGCAGTTCGCCAATCACGACGAACTGCTCCTTGCCGTAATTATTGCTCTCATAGCCGAACTCGACCCGGTCGAACATGGCCGGCGCCACGGCGACAAAGCCGTGCTCGGCATAGCGGTCGACGACGCTGCGCACCCAGTCATTCAGCCCCCACACCTCCTGGATGACCACCACGCCGCCGCGCGGCTTGCCCTCGGGCTCGGCGCGATAGGCGTTCAGGGTGAACCCGTCGCTGGCAGTGATCGTTGTCCGCTCGCCCATGCTCGTCTCCAATCGTTCTGAAATAGCCTGCGCCGGGTTCGGCTAGCCGCCCGTCACGCTCATATGCCTGGCCACGGCCGGCGTCGTCCGGCTGCGATCCAGCACGAAGTCGTGCCCCTTTGGCTTGAGCAGCATGGCCTGGTCGAGTGCAGCGTCGAGCGCCGCAGCGCGGCCATCGCGCAGCGCGTCGCGCAGATTGACCTGGTCATCCTGGCCCAGGCACATGAATAGCTGCCCGGTCGCCGTCAGGCGCACGCGGTTGCAGCTTTCGCAGAAATTGTGGCTCATCGGCGTGATGAAACCCAGCACGCCCCCGGTCTCGGCCACCCGCACATAGCGCGCCGGTCCGCCCGTGCGCTTGTCGAGCTTTTCCAGCGTATAGCGCCGAGCCAGCTGGTCATGCAGCTGCCGCAGCGGCAGATAGCTGTCCACCCGGTCGATGCCCACCTCGCCCAGCGGCATGCCTTCGATCAGCGTCAGCCCCATCTGGCGCCCATGCGCCCATGCCATCATCGGCTCGATCTCGTCGTCATTGACGCCCGCCATGGCCACCATGTTGATCTTGATGGCCAGTCCCTGCGCCTGCGCCGCGTCGATCCCGGCCAGCACATCGCCCAGCCGGCCGCGTCGCGTGATGGCGGCAAAGCGCGCCTCGTCCAGCGTATCGAGCGACACATTGATGCGCTTGACGCCCGCTGCGGCCAGCCCCGCCGCATGCTTGGCCAGCTGGCTGCCATTGGTGGTAAGGGTCAGCTCTTCCAGCCCCTGGCCGATATGCCGGCCCAGGCTGGCCACGAGGTCCATGATGTCGCGCCGCACCAGCGGTTCGCCGCCGGTCAGCCGGATCCGGGTGGCCCCGCGTGCAATGAAGGCGCCGGCAATCGTCTCGATTTCCTCAAAGCTCAGCACTTCCCGCTTGGGCAGGAAGGTCATGTCCTCGGCCATGCAATAGACACAGCGGAAATCGCAGCGGTCCGTCACCGAAATGCGCAGATAGGAAATATGCCGCCCGTAGCGGTCGATGAGCGGGCGAGCAGGGGGCAGGGAGCTGGTCATGCAGCGAACCTACAGTGTGTGGCGTGACTTTTCAAAGTCTACAAAACAAAGAGGCCGCCCGAAGGCGGCCTGCTGCAATTGTGTCCCGGAGAGTTCTCGGTCGGGCGAGCCCGGCTCGCCTCGCCCTGAGGCTGTCTAGTGATTGACCACGATCCGGGCGCCGACATCGACGCGCTCATAGAGATCGGCAATGTCTTCATTGGTCAGCCGGATGCAGCCGGACGAGACGGCCAGGCCGATCGAGCGGGGCTCGGAAGTGCCATGCACGCGATACAGCGTCGACCCGATATAGAGAGCGCGGGCGCCCAGCGGATTGTCCGGGCCACCAGGCATATAGGCGGGCAGGTCGGGAACGCGCTTGCGCATCTGCGGCGGGGGAGTCCAGCCTGGCCACTCGGCTTTGCGGGTAATGCGGTGGGTGCCCGACCAGGTAAAGCCGTCGCGACCAACGCCGACACCATATTTCATCGCCTTGCCGCCTTCCATCACCAGATAGAGGCGGCGCTCGGAGGTCTCGATGACGATCGTGCCGGGCTTCTGCGTGGTTTGGTAATCCACGATTTCCTTGCGGATCACGCTGCCCGTCTTGCGCGACTGCAGGGTCGATGCTTCCACCCAGGCATTGTTGTCAGCATCATAGACGCGCGCCGCCATGCTGGGCGCCGCGGTGCCCGCCGACAGAACGATTGATAAGACGATTACCATCGCAGACTTGAAATTGATCATCTTCTAGACTTGGCCCCTGCCAGTAACAACGGACGTTTGATTCGCACGCCGCAATTGTCGTTGCTTACGCGCTTTGAACATTTGCGAAAAGAGGCGCAAACCGTAATTTCGCTACATCGGCTACACCATGGCAAAATTGTGTTGCCAGCTGGTTACAGTTTTGCTTCACCAAAGCGTGATCGCGCTCGCGCCGTACCATTGACAGCTGTGCCTTGCCCTGCAATGCCAAAGCTCTGCAGGAGAGCAGCGGGGAGCATCATGATCGAGCAACTCAAGCGGCAGGCCGCGTCCATGGCCCTGGCGCAGATCCGTCCCGGCATGCGGCTGGGTCTGGGTACCGGCTCGACGGCGCGCCACTTCGTCGATCTGCTGGGCGAGCAGGTCGCTGCCGGTTTCGACTGCCTTTGCGTGCCGACCTCCGAAGCGACCGCCGCGCAGGCTACTGCCCTCAATATTCCCCTGTCCGATCTGGACCGCCTCGACCGGCGCGACGTCACCGTCGACGGTGCCGACGAAATCGATGCCCATCTCAATCTGATCAAGGGGGGCGGCGGCGCTCTGTTGCGCGAAAAAATCGTCGCCTCCGCCTCCGACATCATGATCGTCATTGCCGACCACACCAAGCTGGTCGACACGCTGGGACGGTTTCCGCTGCCCATCGAGGTCAATCGCTTTGGTCTGGGCGCCACGCGGCGGGCCGTGGCGGCGGTCTGCGCTGCCCATGGCTGCGCCGGGGAGCTGCGGCTGCGCCAGGGTCAATCAGGGCAGGCTTTCGTCACCGATGGGGGGCACGTCATCCTTGATGCTTCTTTTGGCCGCATTTCGCAGCCAGAAGCGCTGTCGGCCGACTTGCTCGACATCGCCGGGGTGGTGCAGCACGGGCTGTTCCTTAAAATGTGCAAGACGGCTTATGTGGCGGCGCCTGATGGCGTAAGAACGCTTTCGAGCGACAAGTGATAACGGTAATCGACAGAATAGGTGGTTTGACAATGACCGGTGTAATGATGCGCCTCAAAGCGCTGGTAGTAGTGACGGCAAGCGTTGCCATGATGACCCTCTCTGCCCCGGTCCTGGCTCAGGAACTGGCCCCGGAACAGCTGTCCCTGGCCCGCGAATATGTTGACCTGACAGACCGGGCATCGATTTTCGAGGTCACCATGGTCGAGATCGGCATTGGCACCATGCGCCAGATCGTCCAGCAAAATCCCGAACTGACCGAAGAGGCCGACGCCGCCATTGGCACCGTGCTCGAGGAATTCCGCAGCCGCAAGGGTGAGCTGCTCGATCAGTTTGCCCGCGTTTACGCCGCCCGCTTCACGGCGATCGAACTGCAGGAGATCGTAACCTTCTATCGCTCGCCAACCGGCCAGAAGCTGGCCCAGGTCAATACTGAAGTGGCCACCGAGCTGCAGGCCGTCATGCAAGTCTTCACCAACAATATCCGCCCGGAATTTTTCGCCAAGGTGCGCGCCGAACTGCGCGCCAAGGGTTTCGAGATCTAGCCGCCGGCGGCGCACAGGCATTATCGACCCCGCCTTGTGCGGGGTCTTTTTTTATGCGATGCGCGAACCATATTCATCGGTAGTTGCCGATCAATCGCCAGCCCCTGGAGCCTTGGCATGAGCAATTCTTACGATCTGGTGGTCATTGGCGCAGGCTCGGGTGGCGTGCGTGCGGCGCGCATGGCCGCCACTTTTGGCGCCAGGGTGGCCATTGTCGAAGAATTCCGCGTCGGCGGCACCTGCGTCATCCGCGGCTGCGTCCCCAAGAAACTCTATGTCTATGCGAGCCGCTTCAACGATCTCTTTGACGTTGCCGGCAGCTTTGGCTGGCAGGTTGATGCCCGCTTTGATTGGCCCACTCTGGTGGCCAACAAGGAAAAGGAAATCACCCGGCTCGAGCATGCCTATGTCGCCAATCTCGAAAAGCCCGGCGTGGAGATCATCCGCGACCGCGCCGTGGTGGCCGGCCCCAATAGCGTGCGCCTGCTCGGGCAGGATCGGGAGCTGAGTGCCCGCTACATTCTGGTCGCCACCGGGGGCCGCCCTTTCATTCCCGCCATTCCGGGTGCCGAATTGGGCATCACCTCCAACGAGGCCTTCGACCTGCCGGCCCTGCCGCATTCCATACTGATCGAGGGAGGCGGCTATATCGCGGTGGAGTTTGCCACCATTTTCGCGGGCCTTGGCGTGCATACCACCATCGTCTATCGCGGCGACTGCCTGCTGCGCGGTTTCGACGATGACATGCGCAAGGGCCTCGAGGCGGGCCTGCTCGGCCGTGGCATCAAGCTTGTCTATCAAAAGACCATAGCCGGCCTGGCCCGCGCCGGCGCCGATATCGAGGCCACCTTCAGTGATGGCGTCACCGCGCCCTATGGCGTCGTCATGTTCGCCACCGGCCGGTCGGCCAATGTCGAGGGCCTGGGGCTCGAGGCGGCAGGCGTGCGGCTGCAGACCAATGGCACCATTGCCGTCGACGCCTTTTCGCAGACGTCGGTGCCCTCGATCTATGCGGTAGGCGACGTCACCGGCCGCGCCGCGCTGACCCCGGTGGCCATTCGCGAAGGCTGGTATTTCGCCGAGACGGTATTCAACGACAATCCCATGGCGGTCGACCATTCCGAGATCGCCACCGCCGTCTTCGCCGAACCCGAAGTCGGCGTCATCGGCCTCACCGAGCCCGAGGCGGCCAGCCAGGGGGATATCGATGTCTATGTCTCCCGCTTCCGCCCGATGATGAACACGCTGTCCAACCGCACCGGGCGCATGGTGCTCAAGCTCATTACCCGCAAGGACGGCGGCAAGGTGCTGGGTGTCCATATTCTCGGGCCTGGGGCCGCCGAAATGATCCAGCTCGTCGCCATTGCCGTGGGCATGGGGGCCACCAAGGCCGATTTCGACCGCACCATCGCCCTGCACCCCTCGGCGGCCGAGGAACTGGTGACCTTCAAGGCGCCCAGCTACACCTATCGCGGCGGCAAGAAGATCGGCGGCTAAGTCCCGCTCTTTCCGCCCCCGCTTGCGGGGGAGGGGGACCGCCCATAGGGCGGTGGAGGGGGGAGCCGCTTGCACAGATCGTAAATGACCCTGCCGAGCCCGTTGCGCTCCTCTCCACGACCCTGCGCGTGGTCCCCTCTGCCGTGAACGGGAGTGGTAGCCCCGCGGACCCACCCGATTATCCTTGTCCCCCGCTGCCAGCCTTGGTATTGCGCCCCAGCAGCCTGTAACCCTGCCTGAGCGAGACCTGATATGACCACCTGGACCCCCGATAGCTGGCGTGCCAAGCCGATTTCCCAGGTGCCGTCCTATCCCGATCAGGCGGCGCTGGCCGAAGCCGAGCGTCAGCTTGCCACCTTCCCGCCGCTGGTTTTCGCCGGGGAAGCCCGCGATCTCAAGGCGCGGCTGGCCGCCGTGGCCCGGGGCGAGGCCTTTCTGCTGCAGGGCGGCGACTGCGCCGAGAGCTTTGCCGAGCATGGCGCCGACCACATCCGCGATTTCTTCCGCGTCTTCCTGCAGATGGCGGTGGTGCTGACCCATGGCGCATCCAAGCCCGTGGTCAAGGTTGGCCGCGTTGCCGGCCAATTCGCCAAGCC